>NZ_JBHYMQ010000005.1:0-42887 GCF_042742985.1 Streptomyces sp. NPDC058864
GCGGCCGGACCGCGGGCAACGGCCGTGCGGCGGGCGGCGGAAGAGCCGCGGGTGGCGGCCGGGCGGCCGGCGGCACCAGGGCCGAGGGCGGCGGCCGGGCGGCCGCACGCACCAGCCGGCGTCGCCCCAAGGCCCGCAAGTCGGCCAAGAAGCGGGCCCTGATCTGGACCGCGGGCACACTCGGCGTGGTCGTCATCGCGGCGTGCGTGGGCGTCTACGCGCTGTACCAGCAGCTCAACGGCAACATCAACGCGATCGACCCGGGCATCGGCTCCAAGAACGCCACCTCCACCGGGCCGGTCAACATCCTCGTCATCGGCACCGACAGCCGGCAGGGCCTCAAGGGCAAGTACGGCGACGGGGCCAACATCGGCCACGCCGACACCACGATCCTCTTCCACGTCTCCAAGGACCGCTCCAACGCGACGGCGCTGAGCATCCCGCGCGACATCATCACCGACATCCCGGACTGCCCGACGAAGCAGGCCGACGGCTCCACGAAGATCATCCCGGGTGAGAGCGACGTCCGCTTCAACACCAGCCTCGGCCAGTACGGCCGCGATCCGGGCTGCACGATGCGCACCGTCAAGGCGCTGACCGGCATCACCCCCGACCACTTCATGATGGCCAACTTCGACGCGGTGAAGGACCTGTCGACGGCGGTCGGCGGCGTCGAGGTGTGCCTGGCCAAGGACATCGACGACCCGGACTCGCACCTGAAGCTGGACAAGGGACGGCACACCGTCGCGGGCGAGCAGGCGCTGGCCTTCGTCCGCACCCGGCACAGCGTCGGCTTCGGCGGCGACCTGAGCCGCATCGAGCTGCAGCAGCAGTTCCTCAGCTCGATGGTGCGGAAGATGAAGTCGGGCGACACGCTGACCAGTCCGACGAAACTGCTCAAGCTGGCGAACACGGCGACGAAGGCGCTCACCGTCGACACCGGCATCGGCAGCGTGACCAAGCTCAGCGAGCTCGCGAAGGACCTGAGCCGGGTCAACACCAAGAACATCACCTTCGCGACGGTGCCGGTGATAGACAACCCGGCCGAGAAGGTGCACACCACGGTGGTGCTGGACAAGACCAGGGCACCGCAGCTGTTCACCATGGTGAAGGACGACATCTCGCTCACCGAGGTGAAGAAGAAGCAGAAGGCGACCGAGGCGGCCAAGCTCAAGGGCCCCAAGGCCGACCCGATCGACGTCCGGGTCGAGGTGCTGAACGGCAGCGGGGTCTTCGGCGCCGCCCAGGACACCGTCAACTGGCTGCAGAACGACGAGGGCGTCAGCCGCTCCACCAACGGCGGCAACGCGCCCGCCGAGGTGACGAAGACGACGCTGGAGTACGCGCCCAACCAGGCCGACCAGGCACGGCGGCTGGCCGAGATGATGGGGCTGCCGGCCTCCGCGCTCAAGCAGGGCACCGAGGACGCCGCGCCGCGCGCCAACATGACGCTCACCCTCGGCAAGGACTTCACGCAGGCCGGCACGCCGATCGCCGCACCGACGAAGGCGCCCGAGGGCATCCAGAAGGTCGGGGCGGACGACCAGAGCGTCTGCGCCAAGTAGCCGCCCGGTACGGGCACCAAGGTCGACAGGGGTATCAGGGGTGGGAACCGGACGATGACGGACAGTCGTGTGCGCGATCTCGGCTGGGACGACAGCCTCTACGACGACCACCCGCGGGACGGGGCGGCGCAGCGGGGCACCGGTCCGGCCCGGGCCCCGCACACGGACCCCGCGGGTGACGACGGCGACGGACGGCACGACGGACCGCGGCCGGCGCGGCGCGGACGCCGGGTCGTCCGGTGGACCGCGGTCACCCTGGCACTGCTCATCCTCGGGACGGCGGGGGCCGGCTACGCGTACTACGAGCACCTGAGCCACAACATCCGCAAGGGGAAGCGGAACAGCGGCGCCAGCGACGTGGCGAAGGCGCCGACGAACGCGCTGAATGTCCTGCTGCTGGGCGCCGACGGCCGCAACTCCGAGGAGAACCTCAAGCTGGGCGGCGCCAGGTACACCAAGGGCGAGGCCCCCCGCGCCGACGTGATCATGCTGCTGCACGTCTCCGCCGACCGCAGCAACATGTCCGTGGTGAGCATCCCGCGCGACACCCGGGTGCCGATCCCGGAGTGCACCGACCCGAAGACGGGCAAGAAGTTCGCCCCCACCACGCACGCGATCATCAACGAGAGCCTGGCGCGCGGCGGCCCCGGCTGCACGCTGGCCACCGTGCAGAACCTCACCAAGGTCTACATCGACCACTGGATGATGATCGACTTCGCCGGCGTGGTGAAGATGGCCGACGCGGTGGGCGGTGTCGAGGTCTGCGTGAAACAGCCCGTGTGGGACCACCCGACCCCGCAGCAGCCGGGCGGCTCCGGGCTGAAGCTGGAAGCGGGCCGGCAGAAGATCACCGGCAAGAAGGCGCTGCAGTGGCTGCGCACCCGGCACGCCTTCGAGAGCGACCTCGGGCGCGCCAAGGCGCAGCACATGTACATGAACTCGATGGTGCGCGAGCTGCGCTCGCAGAACGTCTTCACCGACGGCGGGCGGTTGCGGAACCTGGCCGAGGCCGCCACCAACGCGCTGCAGGTGTCGGAGGAGATAGGCACCCCGAAGAAGCTCTTCGAACTCGGCATGCAGCTCAAGAGCGTCCCGTCGGACCGGATCACGATGCTGACCATGCCGCCGGTCACCGACACCGAGAACGACCAGCACTACATGCCGGACCCGGTGGCCGCACCCAAGGTGTGGTCGCGGCTGGTCCGCGACGTCCCCTTCGACGACAAGGGGAAGAAGGAGGCGGAGAAGAAGCCCGACGGGTCCGCGCCGGCCGCCCGGCCCGCCGCGGACATCCCGGTGACGGTCGTCAACGGCACCGCGGGCGACGCCGCGGGCACTCCGGTGAACGGCCGGGCGCGCGCCCTGGCCGGAGCGCTGACCCGGGCCGGCTTCGGGCAGGCGTCGGCGGACACCACGGCGCAGCCTTCGGCGGCCACCGTCATCGACTACCCGGCCGCCGAGGGCGCGCAGGGCCGCTCGGACGCGCTCGCCGTGGCGAAGGTGTTCAAGCTCCCCGGCAGCGTTGTGAAGGAATCCTCACATGTCGCCTCCGTCACACTCGTCGTGGGCGCCGACTGGCGCGACGGGACGGTCTTCGAGGGTGCCGCCGACGACGACGGAACGCTGCCCAGGAGCGCCGGGGCCCTTAACGGAGCGAATGATTCAGCTTGCATGGACGTGTACAGGCCATATCGCTGGGATCCCGGTTTGGGGTAATGCGCACGATCGCTTTACACAGGCGATAAGTGACCAAAGCCTTGACCCCGTCGCGGTTTATGTATCGTGACCTCCAACCATCCGCGAGCAGGGCTGTTCCGGTTCCACAGGACTTTGACAGTCGCACAGCTGAGAATCACCCACGATCTGCGCGCTGCGGCGCAGCCGGTGACCGTAGTGACCAGCGCGTCATGGGAGGGCCCACATGCGCCACGGCAGCATCCCCGGGGGGCCGAACGCCCCCTTCGATCCTCACGAACCCGGATGGGGCGACTCTCCGTACGGGAACGGTCACGGGCAGGCGTACATCCCGCAGCAGCCCACCTACCCGCACCCGACGGTCCCGCAGCAGCCGCAACGCGGCGGCTACCGCCCCGAGGAGCCGCAGCACGGCGGCTACCCGCCGCAAGAGCCGTACGCGCCCTACCAGCAGCCCGGCCGGGACGCCCCGGGCCACGACACCGGGGGCTACGGCGACGACGGCCACGGGGCCGATTACGGGGCCTACGAGGACTGGGCGGACGACGGGTCCGACGAGGCGTCCACCGGCACCCTGACGGCGACGCAGGGCGACGGCGCGGACGACGACGGCCACGACGAGGGCGGCCGCCGCGGCAACCGCCGCCGCAAGAAGGGCAAGAGGCGCGCCCTGCGCTGGGTGGCGATCGTCACGTCGGTGGCGATACTCGGGACGGCCGGCGCCGCGTACGCGTACTACCAGCACCTCAACGCGAACATCAAGAAGGACGCGCTGAACCTCGGCGACAGCCAGGCCGCCAAGAGCAAGGCGAACGCGGCGGGCCAGACCCCGCTGAACATCCTCCTCCTCGGCTCCGACAGCCGGGCCTCCAAGGCGAACCAGAAGCTCGGCGGGGCCAAGGGCGACGCGGACCGCAAGCCGCTCGCCGACGTCCAGATGCTGCTGCACGTCTCCGCCGACCGCAGCAACATGACCGTGGTCAGCATCCCGCGCGACACCCGGGTCACCATCCCCAAGTGCACGGACCCGGACGACGGGCACGTCTACCCCGAGACCACGACGGACACGATCAACACGAGCCTCCAGCACGGCGGTCCCGGCTGCACCGTGGCCACCTGGGAGAAGCTCACCGACATATCCATCGACCACTTCATGATGATCGACTTCGCCGGCGTGGTCTCCATGGCCGACGCGGTCGGCGGCGTCCCGGTCTGCGTGAAGGGGAACGTCTGGGACCGCAAGTCCGGTCTCAAGCTCACCAAGGGCGACCACACCATCAAGGGCCAGCAGGCCCTCCAGTGGCTCCGTACCCGGCACGGCTTCGAGGACGGCAGCGACATCGGCCGTACCCACGCCCAGCACATGTACATGAACGCGATGGTGCGCCAGCTGAAGTCCGGTGCGAAGCTCAACGACCCGGGCAAGCTGACGGGCCTGGCGGAGGCCGCCACCAAGGCGCTGACCGTCGACACCGGCCTCGGCACGGTCAAGAAGCTCTACAGCCTGGGCAACGACCTCAAGGGCGTCCCCACCGACCGCATCACCATGACGACGATGCCGTGGGGCGCCGACCCGCAGAACCCGGCGGCGCACGTCGTGCCGATCCCCGCGGCGACCAAGCTCTTCACGCTGCTCCGCAACGACCAGCCCGTGGACGGCAAGGCGTCCAAGAAGAAGACCGGCAAGTCCGCCGCCCCCACCGCGAAGGCCTCGCCCAAGGAGGAGATCGCGGTGACGGTCCAGAACGGCACCGGCAGCGCCTCGACGCCCGCGGTCTCCGGCCGGGCGAGCGCCGTCACGGAGAAGCTGAAGACGCTGGGCTTCACCGAGGCCGAGTCCGACTCCACTCCGCAGTCGCAGTCCGGCAGCACGATCACCTACCCGAGCGACGACGACAAGGCGAACGCCCTGGCCGTGGCGAAGGCGCTGAAGCTGCCCACCGGTGTGGTGAAGAAGTCCTCCTCCGCCGAGGGCATCACGCTGGTGATCGGCGCCGACTGGACGGCCGGGTCGACCTACCCGGCGGCCAGCAGCACCGACACCAAGCAGGTGCTGGAGGACGCGAGCGCGCTCAACGCCTCCGACGAGTCGGCGTGCATGAAGGTGAACTCCTTCTACAGCTGGTAGGAGCTCACCCTCGGCATCACGCGTCGGCCGCCGCCCGCACCGCGGGGCGGCGGCTGGCGATGACCCGCCGGGCGAGCGAGCGCGGGCTGGTCAGGAAGCCGAAGCCCCAGGACATGTGCATGGTGGCGAGCGCCACCGGGATCTGCAGCCGCGCGGCGGCGGACAGGCCCTTGCCGGCCGGGAGCGAGCCCAGCGCGATCGCCGCGAGGTACCCGCCGGGCACGACGAAGCCGAGCGGGCTGACCACGGCGCCCGCCACCAGGCCCGCGGCGATGGCCACGACGGCGGCCGGGGCCGCCAGGTAGCGCAGGTTGACCGAGCCCTGGTGGTACCGGGTGACGACGCGGCGCCAGCGCCCGTAGTCCTTGTACTGCTTGGCCAGCGCGCGCACGCTGGGCCGCGGGCGGTACGAGACGCGCAGCTCGGGCGAGAACCAGATCAGGCCGCCGGCCTCGCGGATGCGGTAGTTCAGCTCCCAGTCCTGGGCGCGGATGAACTCCTCGTTGTAGCCGCCCTGCTGCTCCAGCACCTCGCGGCGGAAGACCCCGAGGTAGACGGTGTCGGCGGGGGCGGCGGCGCCTCCGGTGTGGAAGGCCGCGTTGCCGACGCCGATCTTCGAGGTCATGGCGGCGGCGACGGCGCGCTCCCAGTCGTTCTCGCCCTCGGCGTGCATGATGCCGCCGACGTTGGCGGCGCCGGTCTCCTCCAGCAGCCGCACCGCGGTCTTGATGTAGTCGGGCGAGAGCATCCCGTGGCCGTCGACCCGCACCACGACCGGGTGCCGGGAGGCCTTGATGGCGGCGTTCAGGGCGGCGGGGGTGCGGCCGGTGGGGTTGGGCACCGTGTGGACGCGGGGGTCCTCCCGTACCAGCTCCGCCGCGATCTCGTCCGTACGGTCCGAGGAGGGGCCGAGGGCGATCACGACCTCGAGCTCGCCCGCGTAGTCCTGCTCCAGGATGTGGCGGACGGAGTTTCGCAGATGCCGCTCCTCGTCGAGCACCGGCATGATCACGGAGACGGCGGGCAGCACGTGGGGGGTCGCAGCGTTCACAGCCGCACACGTTACCGCGAACGGATGATACGAGCGCGTGCGGCCGGGCGGGGCTCATTCCGTACGACGGTATGACTCCTTAGCGTGACTGCATGACCGTCGCTCGTCGCCGTCAGCAACCCGCCGCAGCCGCCCGCCGGACCCGGAAGCGGGCGCCGGTGCGCCGCGGGCTGCGTGTCCTCGGTGCCGTCTCGCTCGGCATCCTGACCGCCAGTGGGATCGGGCACGCCGTCCTGGGGCACATGGACGACCGCCTGGCGCGGGTGGACGCCTTCGCCGGGATGAAGAACCGGCCCAGCCCCACCAAGGGCACCAACTTCCTCCTCGTCGGCACCGACGTGCGCCGCGGGCTGACCCAGGCGCAGCGCACCGGGCTGCGCCTGGGCGGTGAGCCCTGCGACTGCACCGACACGATGATGCTGGCGCACCTGTCGCGGGACGGCAGGCGGGTCAGCGTGGTCGCGCTGCCGCGCGACTCGTACGCGGAGCTCCCCCGGGCGGGCAAGCTGAAGTGGGCCTGGGGGGTGGGCGGGCCCGCGCTCGCCGTGGGGACGGTCGAGAAGATGACCGGGATCAAGGTCGACCACTACGCCGAGTTCGACTTCGGTTCGTTCATGAGGACCGTCGACCGGATCGGCGGCGTCGACCTCTGCTTCGCCCGTCCGCTGCGCGACCCCGTGACCGGGCTCGACCTGCCCGCCGGCACGGTGCGGGCGGACGGCGGCACGTCACTGCGCTACGTGCGTTCCGGCCACCTCCCCGGCAGCCCCGACCTGCAGCGGATGCAGAACCAGCAGCGGTTCCTGGCCGCCCTGGTCCGCCGGGTCACCGACATCGGCCTGCTGCAGAACCCCGTCAAGCTCGACCAGGTGGCCAAGGCCGCGCTGGGCTCGGTGCGCGCGGACCGGCAGACCAAGCCGGACGACCTGATCGCGCTCGCCACGGGGCTGCGCGGCGGTTTCGGGGCCCGCTCGGTGGAGTTCGCGACGGTGCCGGTGGACGCCACGCCGTTCCGGGTGCAGGGGGTGGGGACGACCCTGCGCTGGGACGTCAAGGGCGCCAAGCGGATCTTCGACGCGCTGCGCGAGGACCGCCCGCTCACCGGCCCGGACGGCGGCCCCCTGGCGACGCCCAGCCCGTCGGCGCCCGAGCCCGAGCAGGTCGACGTGCCGCCCAAGTCGATCCGCGTCCAGGTCAACAACGGGACGACGGTCAACGGGCTGGGGGCCCGAGTGGACAAGGAGCTGCGCCGGCTGGGCTTCCGCACCACCGGTACGCCGGGCAACACCGTCCGGCACGACGCCGAGTACACGGTCATCCACTACGACCCGGGCTGGGACCGCTCCGCGAAGGCCCTGGGAACGGCCCTGCCGTACGCGGAGCTGCGCCGGGTGTCCGGGCTGGGCTCGATGCTGCGGATCACCGTGGGCGCGGACTACGACGGCGTCACGCCGGTACGGGCCGGCGAGCCGGACCCGCCCGCGGCGCCGCCGGTGGAGCTCCCGCCGATGCGCGGCGACCGCATCCTGTGCGGCTGAGGTCCCGGGGCCGGGCGCGTCGGGTCGTCGAGCGCCGGCCGTCGCCGAGCCGTCAGTCGTCGAAGCCCTCGGCGGCGCGCTTCTCGCGCAGCTCCATGATCGCCCGGCGGCGGGCCAGCCGGTGCGTGCGGCGGATCTGCGCCTCCTGCAGCCTGCGCCGGTCCCGCTCGGTCTCGGGCTCGATCTGGGGCACCGCGCGCGGGGTGCCCTCGGCGTCCACGGCCACGAAGACCAGGTAGGCGCTGGCCACCTGGGTCGCGGGGCCGGACTCGTTCCAGCGCTCGGCGAGCACGCGCACGCCGACCTCCATGGAGCTGCGCCCGGTCCAGTTGACCTGGGCCTGCACCTTGAGCAGGTCGCCGACCCGCACCGGTTCGAGGAAGGCCATCTCGTCCATGGCGCCGGTCACCGCGGGGCCCTCGGAGTGGCGGCCCGCGACGGCGCCCGCCGCGTCGTCCACGAGCTTCATCACCACGCCGCCGTGGACGGTGCCCAGCAGGTTGGTGTCGTGGTGGGTCATGATGTGCGCCAGCGTGATCCGCGAGGCGGACGTCGGCTTGAACGGCACGGGGTGCGGGGGTGGCTCCTCGAACATGGCTCCACCCTAAGCACTGCCGTGCCGTGCTCCCCGCCGGGCACACCTTGCCCGTCGGCGGGGCGGGGCGGATGCTGAGAAAGGGGCCGACGTCCCGAGGTCCAAGAGGTGATCCGCCATGGAGAAGACGTGGACGATCAAGCTGTCCCTGGAGGAGGACGGCAACCGCACCGCATGCACCGCCTCGCTCACCGGGGACGGCGCCCCGGGCGTGGTGGGCCACGGCTATTCGCGGCGCAATCCGAGCGACGAGCCCGATATGCGCATAGGGGAGGACGTGGCCGCCTCCAGGGCCTGCTCCAACCTGGCGCACGAACTGCTGGAACAAGCCGCCGGAATGATCGAGACCCACACCAACGCGCCGACGCATCTCACCGGCTGAGAACGCGCGGACACAATCGGTCACCGCATCGCGTCGGTCCTGTGACCTTTGCATCAGCTCTGCTTCAGAAGCGCCACGGAGGCCCTGCCGGGCAGGGCGGCAGGGCACACTGCGGTACATGAACGCATGGTCCGACGGTTGGTCCGACAACAGGAACCAGCGGCCGCAGCAGATCTCCGAGCCGCCGCTGCCCCCCGAGCTGTCCCCGCGCCGTGCGGCGGCTCCCGGCAGTGTGCCGCGCCAGCAGGCGTACGGCAGCGGCGTCCCCGGTCACGGAGGGCCGGGCGGCGGCCACGACGGCTACGGCGGCGGCTCGTACGGCCCGCCGTCCACCGGAGGCCGCACCACCCCTCCCGGCAGCCGCAGGCGGCGGGTCAAGGGCGTCCTGATCGGTCTGGTCGTCGTGGTCGCCGCCTGGTCGATCGGCACCTACTTCTGGGCGGACGGCAAGGTGCGCCGCGAGGTGGACCTGGGCACGGTCATAGACCGCCCGGAGACCGGCGAGGGCACCAACTACCTCATCGTCGGCTCGGACAGCCGCGAGGGCCTGTCCGGCGAGCAGAAGAAGCAGCTGCACACCGGCTCCGCCGAGGGCAAGCGCACCGACTCGATGATGATCCTGCACGTCGGTGACAACGGGAACTCGCTGATCTCGCTGCCGCGTGACTCCTATGTCACGATCCCCGAGTTCAAGGGCTCGGAGTCGGGCAAGACCTTCGCGTCGCGCGGCCAGAACAAGCTCAACGCGGCCTACTCGATAGACGGGCCGACGCTGCTGGTGCGGACGGTCGAGTACAACACGGGCCTGCACATCGACCACTACGCGGAGATCGGCTTCGCCGGCTTCGCGGGCCTCGTCGACGCGGTCGGCGGTGTCGAGCTCGACATCCCCCGCGACATCAATGACAAAAACTCGGGCCTGCACATCAAGAAGGGCAAGCAGACCCTCAACGGCGACGAGGCCCTGGCCTTCGTCCGCCAGCGCTACCAGGAGGCCGAGGGCGACCTGGGCCGCACCAAGAACCAGCAGAAGTTCCTCGCCGCCCTCGCGAGCCAGACGGCCACGCCGGGCACGGTCCTCAACCCGTTCAAGCTCTACCCGACCATGGGCGCGGGCCTGGACACGCTGATCGTCGACAAGGACATGAGCCTGTGGAACCTGGTGTCCATGTTCTGGGCGATGAAGAGCGTCTCCGGCGGTGACGGCCTCTCGATGAACATGCCGACCTCGGGCTCCATCAGCACCAACGTGGGCAGCGCGCTCAAGTGGGACATGCCGAAGGTCAAGCAGCTCGTCTCGGAGCTGAAGAACGACGAGAAGGTCACGGTCACGCCGGACTCCTGACCTCCCCCGCGACGGCCGAGGGGCCGGCGGGGCGCGCACACCGCGCCCCGCCGGCCCCTCCGGCTTTCCCGCCGGCGCCCGGACTCACGGAGTCGAGGAGCCCAGGCGGTCGAGGGAGTGGCTCGCCACGTAGTCGGCCATGGTGTCGTTGCGCATGGCCTCCCACAGCTGCTCGCTGCCGTTGTCGTCGAGCAGCACCACCGACTGGCCCTTGATCATGTCGAGCCCGCCGACCGGGGCGTTCATGAAGACCATGTCGCCCGCGCGCACCCCGCGCATGCCCCACATCAGGTCGCGCAGGTCCCCGTCGGAGAGCCGGTCGTCGACGCTGACCACCCCGGTGACGCGGTCCAGCAGCTCCTTGGCCTTCAGCGGGTTGCTCATCGAGTCCTTGGTCAGCGTCTTGGCGATCACCGCGCGCAGGAAGGCCTGCTGGCGGTGGGTGCGGTCCAGGTCGCCGCGCGGCAGGTTGTAGCGCTCACGGACGTACTTCAGGGCCTCCTCGCCGTTCATGTGCTTCCCCGCCAGGTCGACGCCGCCGATGTCGTCGGTGAGCGTCCTGAAGCCGCTCCAGTCGATGACCGCGAGGTGGTCGACCTTCACGTCGGTGAGCCGCTGGACGGTGTCGATCAGCAGCGGCGGGCCGCCCCAGGAGAACGCGGCGTTCAGCTTGGCCTTGCCGTTGCCCGGGATCGAGACCCAGCTGTCACGGGGCAGCGAGACCACGTAGGCGTGCTTGCGGTCGGCCGGCAGGTGCACCAGCATCATCGTGTCGCTGCGCTGGGCGCCGCGCTTCCACTCCGGGGCCCTGGCGTCCCGGCCCGTGGTCGGCAGGTCGGAGCGGGCGTCCACGCCGACCAGGAGGAACGTTTCACCGCCCTTGGCGGCCTGCGGCTGCTCGCTCTCGGGCACGTTCGTCGGGAAGACGTTGGGGATGCGGTTCACCTTGCCGGTGTAGTGGTCCACCGCCCACCACAGGGTTCCGGCCACCCCCAGCACCCCGACGGCCAGCAGGACCAGCGCGCCCAGCAGCACCCGCCGGGTGCGGCTGCGCCTCCTGCGCGCCGGCTCCGCCGCCTTCGCGGGTGCCGCTTCCCGTTCCGTTTCCGTGACCGCCGTCTGCTCGTGGCCGACCGGATCCGTCGTCGTCATCATCCACCCCCACCATGTGCACCCGCTCCCCACGCGTGCGTCGGGGGCATTGTGGCGCGTGGGACCGTGCCATGGCCATTCCCGGGGCCTTCTTCCGTGCCCGCACCGGGGAACGAGGACGCCGCCCGGGGCTATGCTCAACATCGCAATCAGGCCACGACCTGGGAGGGACCCTCCGCATGGCGCTCAAGCTCACCGTGATCGGCACCGGCTACCTGGGTGCCACGCACGCCGCGGCGATGGCCGAGCTGGGCTTCGAGGTGCTGGGCCTGGACATCGACCCCGCCAAGATCGAGACCCTCTCCGCCGGCCGCGTGCCGATGTACGAGCCGGGCCTCGAGGACCTGCTGCGCCGCCACGTCGCGGGCCTGCCGGACTCCAGCGGGCGGCTGCGCTTCACCACCTCCTGGGAGGAGGTGGCGGCCTTCGGCGACATCCACTTCGTCTGCGTGAACACCCCCCAGAAGCACGGCGAGTACGCCTGCGACATGAGCTACGTCGACAGCGCCTTCGAACTGCTCGCCCCGCACCTGGAGCGGCCCGCGCTGGTCGTCGGCAAGTCGACCGTGCCGGTCGGCAGCGCGGCCCGGCTGGCGGCCCGCCTGACCGAGCTCGCCCCCGCCGGGGACGGCGCGGAGCTGGCGTGGAACCCCGAGTTCCTGCGCGAGGGCTTCGCGGTCGAGGACACCCTGCACCCGGACCGCATCGTCGTCGGCGTCGCCTCCGAGCACGCCGAGAAGCTGCTGCGCGAGGTCTACGCGACCCCCGTCGGCGAGGGCACGCCCTTCGTCGTCGCGGACTACCCGACCGCCGAACTGGTCAAGACGGCGGCCAACGCCTTCCTCGCCACGAAGATCTCCTTCATCAACGCCATGGCCGAGGTCAGCGAGGCGGCCGGCGGGGACGTGGTGAAGCTCGCCGAGGCCATCGGCCACGACGAGCGGATCGGCAAGAAGTTCCTGCGCGCCGGCATCGGCTTCGGCGGCGGCTGCCTCCCCAAGGACATCCGCGCCTTCATGGCCCGCGCGGGGGAGCTCGGCGCGGACCAGGCGCTCACGTTCCTGCGCGAGGTCGACTCCATCAACATGCGCCGCCGCGCCCACATGGTCGAGCTCGCCCGCGAGGCCTGCGGCGGCAGCGGCTTCCTCGGCAAGCGGATCGCGGTGCTCGGCGCGGCCTTCAAGCCCGACTCCGACGACGTGCGGGACTCCCCCGCGCTCAACGTCGCCGGGCAGATCCACCTCCAGGGCGGCCAGGTCACCGTGTACGACCCCAAGGCGATGGACAACGCCCGGCGGCTCTTCCCGACGCTCGGGTACGCCCCGAGCGCGCTGGAGGCGGTCCGGGGGGCGGACGTCGTGCTGCACCTCACGGAGTGGCGGGAGTTCCGGGAGCTCGATCCGGCGGAGCTCGGGGCGGTGGCGCGGGGGCGGCACGTCATCGACGGGCGGAACGCGCTGGAGCCGGCGGTGTGGCGTGAGGCGGGCTGGACGTTCCGGGCCATGGGCCGCCCCCACGCCTAGCCCTCCGGGCCTGCCCGGGGTGTCCCTTGCGGCCGGTGGTTCTCTGCGGGTCGTTTGTGGTTGCGGTTGGGGGTTTTTCCCCGCCGCCCGCCCGTGGCCCCGGTCGGTCAGTGCAGGTCTCGCATCGTGTGCCTGGGTCGGTGGCGCGCCGGCGCACGTCCTCAGCGCTCGCGGATTCGCCGGGTCATTGCGTCACCGGCATCACCGCTCGTCGCTTCCGGGCGCACCCCGCCACACCCCCTCTCGTCGTTGGGGCGACTGACGGCCGGAGGGGGGTGAGGAGGCAATCCGGGGTCACCCCGGACCGCTTCATCACCCCCACCGGGCGTTGGTCGCTCGCGATACGGAGGGGGTGGGGGAGTTGGGGGTACCCCCGGCCGAAGGCTGGGGGAGGGTGGGCGATGAGCCGGTCCGGGATCGCCGCAGGTGCCTTACTCACCCCCCACCGGCGTCAGTCGCCCATACGACAGGAGGGGGTGTGCAGGGGTGCGCCCGGAAGCGACGAGCGGCGGACCCGGGACGGAATGATCCGGCAAATCCGCGAGCGCTGAGGACGTGCGCCGGCGCGCCACCGACCCCCAACGCACACAGCGAGGCGGTCACTGACCCCACCGGGGCAACGGGAGGGCGGCGGGGAAAAGAACCCCAACCGCAACCACAACGCACCCGCACACGGACAACCGGCAGCCGTCGGCAGACGTCAGTGCACGTCGCCCATGAGCCCGATGACCCGCTTGCGGTACAGCACGAACGCCGCACCCGCGGCCAGCGCCACGCCGCCCTGGATCGCGAAGGACGTCTCCGACAGGAAGGCGTCCCCGATGGCCAGCTGCAGGATCGCGGCCACGCAGTCACCCGCCGTGACAGCGAGGAACCACAGGCCCATCATCTGGCTGGCGTACTTGACCGGGGCCAGCTTCGTGGTGACCGACAGGCCCACCGGGGACAGGCACAGCTCGGCGGTGGTCTGGATCAGGTAGACCACGGCCAGCCACAGCGGGGTGACCTTGACGTCGCCGGAGGCGGCGGCCTGGGCGAGCATCATGACCACGAAGGAGACGCCGATGCCGGCGACGCCGAGGGCGAACTTCACGGTCGTGCTGGGGTTCCTGCGGCCCAGCGTCGTCCACAGCGCGGCGAAGACCGGGGCGAGCGCCATCACGAAGAGCGGGTTCAGCGACTGGAACCAGCTCTCGGGGAAGTTGAAGCCCCACAGCGTGGACGCGGTGTGCTCGGAGGCGAAGACCGTCAGGGTCGAACCGGACTGGTCGTAGATCATCCAGAAGACGGCGGCCACGACGAAGAACCAGATGTAGCCGCTGACCTTGGTCTTCTCGTCCGGGGTGAGCTCCTGGTCCTGGCGGATGCGGGTGAAGTAGTACGCCGGCAAGGCCAGCCCCAGCAGGGAGATCGGCCAGAGCACCCAGTTGATCGTGAAGTGGCCGGTGAAGGTGACCACGCCGTAGAAGACCACCGCGGCGGCCAGCCAGATCAGCGCCTTCTTCATCATGCCGGCGCGCTCGGCGGCGTCCAGCGGCGTGGGGACCACGCTGGAGACCGGCGCGAGGTGCTTGGTGCCGATGAGGAACTGGGCCAGGCCCAGCCCCATGCCGACACCGGCCATGGCGAAGCCCAGGTGCCAGTTGACCTGCTGGCCCACGGTGCCGATGGCGAGCGGCGCGAGGAAGGCACCGAGGTTGATGCCGATGTAGAAGATCGTGAAGCCGCCGTCCCGGCGCGGATCGTTGCGGTCCGGGTAGAGCTGGCCGACCATCGTCGAGATGTTCGACTTGAGCAGGCCGGAGCCCACGGCGATGAAGACCAGGCCGACGAAGAACGACGCCTTCACCGGCACGGCCAGCAGGAAGTGGCCGATCATGATGATCGTGCCGCCGATGGCGACCGTACGGCGCGGGCCCCACAGGCGGTCGGCGAACCAGCCGCCCGGCATCGCCAGGAGGTACACCGTGGCGGTGTAGACGCTGTAGATCGCGCCGGCGGTGGCGGCCTTCATGCCGAGGCCGCCGTCCGCGACCGAGGCCGTCAGGTAGAGGACGAGCAGGGCCCTCATGCCGTAGTAGCTGAAACGCTCCCACGTCTCGGTCATGAAGAGGGTGGCCAGGCCGCGGGGGTGGCCGAGGAAGGTGTTGCCGCCGTTCGCAGGGGTGCCCTGCGGTGCGGCGTCCTTCGTCAGGCTGGACGCCATGGAGCTTCCTTGCTGCTCGGGACGCGCTGCGAGAGCGGTGCGCGCCCGGGTGGGGGGTGACCGGCACCGGGGCGCGCGAGGGCGCACCGGGATCCACGACCGGCGCCTTCACAGGCGCGGTCCCGGTCCACAGGTCGTTGACTGGAAATGCTGGTGGGGACCAGCCCCGTCGCAGAAGGGCCCTTCGACGCGTGGCGCGCGGCAAAGGCCACCTGGGCTGTTTCGGGCTTTTGGTTACCTTATGGCAGCGCGAGATGTGCTATATGGGACGACTTGAGATGGACCTCACAACGGTGACGGCCCGCCCGGCGTGCGGTTTCTCCAGGCGGACTACCATCAGCGCATGACCCGCGTACTGCTCGCCGAGGACGACGCATCCATCTCGGAACCGCTCGCACGCGCGCTGCGCCGCGAAGGGTACGAGGTCGAGGTGCGCGAGGACGGACCCGCGGCGCTCGAAGCCGCCCTGCTCGGCTCCTTCGATCTTCTGGTGCTCGACCTGGGGCTGCCCGGAATGGACGGGCTCGAGGTGTGCAGAAGGCTGCGCACCGAAGGCCATGGCTTCCCGGTGCTGGTGCTCACCGCCCGCGCCGACGAAGTGGACACGGTGGTCGGCCTGGACGCCGGCGCCGACGACTACGTGACCAAGCCCTTCCGGCTGGCCGAGCTGCTGGCCCGGGTGCGGGCGCTGCTGCGGCGCGGCACCGCCGAGGCCCAGCAGCCCTCCACCCAGGGCGTGCGGATCGACGTCGAGTCGCACCGCGCGTGGATGGGCGACGAGGAACTGCAGCTCACCGCGAAGGAGTTCGACCTCCTGCGGGTGCTGGTGCGGGACGCCGGCCGGGTGGTCACCCGAGAGCAGCTGATGCGCGAGGTGTGGGACACCACCTGGTGGTCCTCCACGAAGACCCTGGACATGCACATCTCGTGGCTGCGCAAGAAGCTCGGCGACGACGCGGCGGCCCCCCGCTACATCTCCACGGTGCGCGGGGTCGGCTTCCGGTTCGAGAAGAACTAGGAAGAGCGGGCACGCCGGGGGCCCGCGCGGTCTGAGACGCTTCACTCATGCGCCGCCGCCTCATCCAGTCCACGCTCGCCGTGGTGCTCGTCGTCATCGCCGTCTTCGGCGTCTCCCTCGTCCTGGTGGAGGCCCGGACGATCGAGAACAGCGCCAGGGAGAGCGTGGACTCCGAGGCGGTGCGGCTGGTCGGCATCGTCGAGAGCAGGATGATCGGCGAGGAGCGGATCAGCCGTGAGGTGCTGGCCCAGCAGATCGCCCCCGGGCGGTACGCGCTGGTGCAGATCCCCGGGGCGGCGCCGATCAGCATCGGGACCAAGCCCACGGGCCAGGTGATCTCCTCCCGGCAGACCGGCGAGCAGGGCGAGACCGTCACCGTCGAGGAGTCGCGCAGCAGGGTCAGCCGGGAGATCGGCCGGACCCTGCTGATCATCCTCGCGGTGGCGCTGCTGGCGGTGCTGGCCGCCGTCGTCCTCGCGGTGCGCCAGGCGCGCCGGCTCGGCAGCCCGCTGACCGACCTCGCGGAGACGGCCGAGCGGCTGGGCTCCGGCGACCCCAGGCCGCGGCACCGGCGCTACGGGGTGCCGGAGCTGGACCGGGTCGCGGACGTGCTGGACCGCAGCGCCGAGCGGATCGCCCGGATGCTGACCGCCGAGCGGCGCCTGGCGGCGGACGCCTCGCACCAGCTGCGGACCCCGCTGACGGCGCTGTCGATGCGGCTGGAGGAGATCATCGCCACGGCCGAGGACGGGGAGGCCGTCAAGGAGGAGGCGGCCATCGCACTCGGTCAGGTGGAACGGCTCACGGACGTCGTGCAGCGGCTGCTCACCAACGCGCGGGACCCGCGGACCGGCTCGGCGGTCGTCTTCGACATCGACGACGTGATCAAGCAGCAGGTGGAGGAGTGGCGCCCGGCGTACCGCAGCGCGGGCCGGGCCATCACCTCCGCGGGCAAGAACCGGCTCCGCGCGGTCGGCACCCCCGGGGCGGTGGCCCAGGTGCTGGCGACGCTGATCGAGAACGGCCTGATGCACGGCTCCGGCACGGTCGCGATCTCCACCCGGGTCACCGGGACGCAGGTCGTGGTCGAGGTCACGGACGAGGGCCAGGGCGTGCCGCCGGAGCTGGGGGCACGGGTCTTCGAGCGCACGGTCAGCGGACGCAACTCCACCGGCATCGGCCTCGCGGTCGCCCGCGATCTGGCGGAGGCCGACGGCGGCCGCCTGGAGCTGCTGCAGCAGCGGCCACCGGTCTTCGCGCTCTTCCTGGCACGGGAGGACCAGGTCACCCGCGGGAAGGGCGCCCTGAGGCGCTAGAAGGCCCGCTCAGCGGGCGGAGGACTGCGGGGTGCCGGTCCGGGCGCCGGGGGGCTCGTTCCCCTTGGCGACCAGGAACGATTCTGCTTGCTGCACGGTCTCGCGGACGGGCAGCGCCTTGAACACCCAGCTGCGGTAGGACCAGAAGCGGAACAGGGTCGCCACGCCGATGCCGATGAACTTGAAGACGTTGCTCTGCAGCGGGCTGTCCCAGCCGAAGCCGTAGGTCGCCGTGAAGAGCACCCCGTTCTCGATCACCAGGCCCACCGCGCTGAACACCAGGAAGAGGGTCAGCTCGCGGGTACGGCCCGACTTGTCGCGGTCACGGTAGGTGAAGTAGCGGAACCCCACGTAGTTGAAGGCGATCGCGACGACGGTCGCGATGATGCTCGCCCGCACGACCTGGAGGTCCGTGACGTGCCGGACGAGGTTGAAGACCCCGATGTTGACCAGGACCCCGGCCCCGCCGACCGCGCCGAACTTCGCGATCTCGCGGGTCATCGCCGTCAGCCGGTTCCGCAGCCCTGCCCCGGTGGTGGACCCGGTCGCACCGTCCATGTGATCGTTCGGCCCCGTCTGTGTCTGGTCAGTGACCTTCATGCTATCCGGGGCCCCTCCGGGACGGCGGTCGGTGCGTCATTCGTGCCCCGATATCCTGGTGACTGTGACATTCCCCGTAGTCGGCATGATCGGCGGCGGCCAGCTCGCCCGTATGACCCACGAGGCGGGCATTCCGCTCGGCATCAGGTTCAAGCTCCTCAGCGACACGCCCGTGGACTCCGCGGCCTTGGTCGCCGGTGAGGTCGTGGTGGGCGACTACCGCGACCTCGACACGTTGCGCGCGTTCGCCGCGGGCTGCGACGTGATCACCTTCGACCACGAGCACGTGCCCACCGAGCACCTGCGGGCGCTGGAGGCCGACGGCATCGCCGTCCGCCCCGGGCCCGACGCGCTGGTGCACGCCCAGGACAAGGGCGTGATGCGGGCGAGGCTCGACTCCATCGGCGTGCCCTGCCCGCGGCACCGGATCGTCTCCGACCCGGCGGACGTGACGCGCTTCGCCCAGGAGGGCGAGGGGTATCCGGTCGTGCTGAAGACGGTGCGCGGCGGCTACGACGGCAAGGGCGTGTGGGTCGTGCGCGACGAGGCCGGCGCCGCCGAGCCGTTCCGGGCGGGCGTGCCGGTGCTGGCCGAGGAGAAGGTCGACTTCGTACGGGAGCTGGCGGCGAACGTCGTGCGCTCGCCGCACGGGCAGGCGGTCGCCTACCCGGTGGTGGAGTCCATCCAGGTCGACGGCGTGTGCGACACGGTCATCGCCCCCGCGCCGGAGCTGTCGGAGGCCCGTTCGGCGGAGGCCCAGCAGCTCGCGCTGACCGTCGCCAAGGAGCTGGGCGTGGTGGGTCACCTCGCGGTGGAGCTCTTCGAGACCCGGGACGGCCGGATCCTCGTCAACGAGCTGGCCATGCGCCCGCACAACAGCGGCCACTGGACCCAGGACGGCGCCATAACCTCGCAGTTCGCCAACCACCTGCGCGCGGTGCTGGACCTGCCGCTGGGCGATCCCCGCCCGCGCCAGCCGTGGACGGTGATGGCGAACGTGCTCGGCGGTGACTACCCCGACATGTACGCGGCCTACCTGCACTGCATGGCGCGGGACCCGCAGTTGAAGATCCACATGTACGGCAAGGACGTGAAGCCCGGCCGCAAGGTGGGCCATGTCAACACCTACGGCGACGACCTGGCCGAGGTGCGCGAGCGCGCCCGGCACGCCGCCGACTACCTGCGAGGGACGATCCAAGAGTGAGCAATCCCGCTGGGCCGCTGGTCGGCATCGTGATGGGTTCCGACTCCGACTGGCCGGTCATGGAGGCCGCCGCCCAGGCGCTGGACGAGTTCGAGGTGCCGTACGAGGTCGACGTCGTCTCCGCGCACCGCATGCCGCGCGAGATGGTCGCGTACGGCGAGCAGGCCGCCGAGCGCGGCCTCAAGGCGATCATCGCGGGCGCCGGCGGCGCCGCGCACCTGCCCGGGATGCTGGCGTCGGTGACGCCGCTGCCGGTGATCGGGGTGCCCGTGCCGCTGAAGTACCTGGACGGCATGGACTCGCTGCTGTCCATCGTGCAGATGCCCGCCGGTGTCCCGGTCGCCACGGTCTCGGTGGCGGGCGCGCGCAACGCGGGCCTGCTGGCGGTGCGCATGCTCGCCGCGCACGACACCGAACTGCTGGAGCGCATGCGGCACTTCCAGGACGAGCTGAACCAGCAGGCCACCGAGAAGGGCAAGCGTCTGCGTGCCAAGGTGGAGGGGTCGGCCGGCTTCGGTTTCGGAGGGAAGAAGTAGTCCATGGACCTGCTCGCACGCGCACAGGAGCTGCTCACCGCCCACCCCGTGGTGGACGGCCACAACGACCTCCCGTGGCGGTTGCGCGAGCAGGTCCGCTACGACCTCGAACGGCGTGACATCGCCGCCGACCAGTCCGCCCACCTGCACACCGACATCCCCCGGCTGCGGGCGGGCGGCGTCGGGGCGCAGTTCTGGTCGGTGTACGTCCGCAGCGACCTGACCGGGGGCGACGCGGTCGTCGCCGTCCTGGAGCAGATCGACTGCGTGCTGCGCCTGGTCGACCGTCACCCCGACGCCCTGCGCCTCGCGGTGACGGCGGACGACATGGAGGCCGCCCGCGCCGAGGGCCGGATCGCCTCCCTGATGGGCGCGGAGGGCGGCCACAGCATCGCCAACTCCCTGGGAGTGCTGCGGATGCTGTACACGCTGGGCGTGCGCTACATGACGCTCACCCACAACGACACCATCGACTGGGCGGACTCGGCCACGGACGAGGCGCGGCACGGCGGTCTGACCGCCTTCGGCGAGGAGGTCGTCCGCGAGATGAACCGCCTCGGCATGCTGGTCGACCTCTCCCACGTCTCCCCCGGCACGATGCGGGCGGCGCTGCGGGTCAGCGAGGCCCCGGTGCTCTTCTCGCACTCCTCCTCGCGCGCCGTCTGCGACCACGTCCGCAACATCCCGGACGACGTCCTGGAGCAGCTGCCCCGCAACGGGGGCGTCGCGATGGCCACCTTCGTGCCGCAGTTCATCCTGCCGGCGGCCGCCGACTGGATCGTCGGCGCGAACGAGAACATGAAGGCCCACGGCCTGCACCCGCTCGACCAGTCCCCGGAGGCACAGGCCGTCCAGGAGGCCTACGCGGCCGGGCACCCGCGGCCGGTCGCGGACATCGGCACCGTCGCCGACCACCTCGACCACATGCGCGAGGTCGCCGGCGTGGACCACCTCGGCCTCGGCGGCGACTACGACGGCGTCGCCCACCTCCCCGAGGGCCTGGGCGACGTCTCGGGCTACCCTCGGCTGTTCGCCGAACTCCTGCGCCGCGGCTGGTCCGAGGACGACCTCGGGAAGCTGGCCTGGCGCAACGCCGTCCGGGTGCTGCGCGACGCCGGGTCGGTGGCGGCGGGACTCGCGGGCAAGCGCGGCCCCTCCACCGTCTCGATCGAGGACCTGGACGGGTAGGGACCCTCCGGTGGCCGCCCCCGGCCCGGCGTGCGCGAGGTGTCGCCGGGTCAGCGCCGCAGGCGGCTCCACGGGGTGAAGGTGAAGACCGCACCGCCGAGGAGCAGGATCGTGCCGGCGACGAGGGCGAGGGCGTGCAGGGAGGCGCGGTCGGACGCACCGGTGTCGGCGAGTCCGCCGGAGGTGGTGCTCGTGCCGCCGGACGTGCCGGACGACCCGCCCGAGCCGCCGGTGATGCCGCCCTCCTGCCCGGTGACGTCGAGGGTCAGGGAGACCCCGGGGTCCTCGGTGGGGGTGCAGGTCGTGGTGGTGCCGAGGGCCTCGACGGTCAGCACGCCCGGGGTGAGGGTGGCCTGCCCGTCGTGGGCGGGTGTGTAGGTGCCGGTGAGGTCGGGGATCTCGATGGGGTCGCCGGCCTTGATGGGGTCCTTGTTGGTGGGGCCCTCGACGGCGACCTCGCCCTGGTCCGCGCCGCCGACCTTCACCTTCATCGACGGTTTGACGGAGTCGGCCGGTATGTCCGCCGGGCTGTCCATCACGGACTTGCCGAAGTGGACGACGAGGTCGTAGGCGCCGCCCTTCTCCTCGGCGTTGATCTGCACCGGCGAGACCGCGCTCTTGTCGCCGATCGGGGTCTTGCAGGCGTAGGAGACGTCGACCTCCTTGCCGGTGTGGGAGGTTCCGCCGGTGGAGGTGCCGCTGGGCGTGGTGGTCGGAGTCGTGGTGGGCGTGGTGCTGGGGGTCGTGCTCGGGGTGGTCGTGGGGGTGGTCGTCGGGGTGCCGGAGCCGCCGCCGTCCGCGGTCACCTTGATCGTCACGGCGACCGGGACGTCCTCGGTGGGCACGCAGGTGGTGTCCGTGGAGAAGGCGTTGATCGCGTAACCGCCGGGGGCGAGCGTGACGTCGCCGGGTGCCGTGAGCTTCAGGGTTCCCTTCATGTCGGAGAGCTTCATCTCGCTGTTCTTGGGGATCGCCGGGTTCTCGCGCGGTCCCTCGACGGCCAGGGTGCCGCTCTGGGCCCCGGCCACGGTGATCTCGCCGGAGGGCTTGACGCTGTTCTCGGGGAGGTCGATGAGGTCCGGGTTCTTGGAGGCCGCCTGGGTGAACTTCCAGACCACCTCGATCTCGTCGCCCACCGCGGCCGTGGCGGGCGCGGTGACGTCGGCCTTGGTGGTGCCGTTGACCTTGGGCAGGCCGGACGCCGCGGGCGGGGTGCACTCGGTGGCGTACGCGACCTCGGCGGCCGCCGCGGGGAGGGCCGCGGCGAGGACGCCCGCACCGCTGAGCATCAGGGCGAGGCCGACGGCGGTGGCGGCCCGGGATCGTCGGTTGGTCACGTGCGGTTCCTTTCGTGGCGGTGGGCGGTGCCGTCCGCCCGGGAGGGGCCCTCAGCGGTGCGGTGCTGCGGCTGGTGGTCGTGGCTGAACCACGGCAGTACGGGCTCCGGGCCGGGCGGCGGACCGGGGGGCGGCCCGGCAGGTCCCGGGGCGCGCGGGCGGACCCGGTTGACGACAGCCATGCCGAGCCGGAAGAGCGCGACGGGCACGACGACGCAGAGCAGGAGCCAGAAGAGGGTCACGCCCCAGGGGCGGGGAACGTCCCAGGGCTCGGTGACCAGGACCTTGCCCCCGTGCTCCAGGGTGACCGTGTAGTCGCCGTGGGCGCCGGCCGCCAGCTCGACGGGCAGCTCCACCCGGGCCTTCCTGCCCGGCTGGACGGAGCCGCGCCAGGTGCGCTCCTCCCACTGGGGGCCGAAGAGCCCGTGCGAGGTGCCGACCCGGAAGACGGGGTCCTCCACCGGGCCCGGGCCCAGGTTGCCGACGGTGAGCACCAAGCGCCTGCCGGGCGGGGCGCCGAACCAGGTGAGCAGGCCGCCCGAACCGTCGAGCCGGGCGCCGAGCACGGCGAGCCGGCCGTCGCCGGTCCGCTCGGGCAGCGGGGCGGTCGGGTGGCCCGCGACGACGAAGGGCGCGTCCACCACGGCGTGCTCGCCGGTGACGGTGGCGACGTGGACCACGCAGGGGCAGGGCCTCGGCGGCTCCGCGACCGGCATCGTACGGCGGAAGGCGCCGCGGGCGTCAGTGGTGACGGCCCGGCCGTACGCGTTGGCGCAGGAGTTGGTGCCGCCGATCGCGTTCTGGCCGCAGATCAGCAGCGTGAGCAGGGTGTCCGGCCGCCAGCCGGTGCCCCGTACGGTGATGTCGCCGCCGACGCCCGCCTCCCCGGGGCCGACGGTCACGGCCGGGCCCGCGGCCGCCGCGGCGGGGACGGGGGCGCTCGGGAGGAGCAGCGCGAGGAGGCAGAGGGCCGCCGCGGGGATCCGGTGGGTGCGCCGTCGCATGGGCCTCACGCCGTCCTGCCGCCGACGGTCGCCCCGGTGGCGCCGGGGTCGTCGGGGTCGTCGGTTCCGCCGCCCGCGCGGGCCGCGAGGTCGGTGCCGCCGGGCCCGTACGGATCCTCCTGCGCCGCCGGGTCCGTCTCCGCCGCCCGGCGCCGCGCGCGGATCCGCACCAGCAGCGCGACCAGGCCCCCGAGCAGCGCCAGCGCGAGGCCCACGGCCGCCCAGGGCACGGCGAGAAACGAGGCGCCGCCGGTCTCGTCGACGTCGCCGCGCACCGCGGTGACGCGCAGCCGCACCGTGACCCGGTCGAACTGGGGAGCGCCCGCCCAGGGCTCGCTGAGCTCGACGCGCTGGCCGGGCAGCAGTTCCAGGGGCAGGGTGCGTGCCGGGCGGTCCAGCAGGGTGCGGCCGAACAGGCCCCGCGCGGTGACGGCGAGCCGGGGGGTGAGCGAGACGTTCCCCCGGTTCACGAGGGTGTAGCGGATCGTGGCGTGGCTGTCGCCGGTGCCGGGGAACAGCGGGCCGCCGTGGGCGGCGCTGACGTTCTCCACGGTCAGGGCGGCGAGGCCGGGGCCGGCGACGCGCAGGTAGACGCGCGCCCCGACGGCCCTGCGGATGCCGACCCGTACGTCGCCCGGGGCGGTGCCGACGCGGGTGTCGAGGGCGACGATCGCGCCGGGGTGGTCGCCGGGCGAGGCGTCGACGGGGACGGTGACGGTGAAGGGGATGTCGGCGCGGGTGCGGGCGGGGATGGTGATGCTGCTGCGGGCCAGCCGCACCCAGGAGCCGACGTCGGTGTTCTTCTCGTCGGCGCCGCGCACGGCGAAGCCGCCGTCGCGCGGGGTGTTGTAGGCGTCGGCGCCGTAGAGCCGGAAGGTCATCGGCTCGGCGGAGAGGTTGGAGACGGAGACCTTGTCCCGGAGCGTGGTGCCGGGGTCGGCCTCCAGGGTGAAGAAGGGCCGCTCCTGGGCGGTGGGGCTGCGGTCCTTCGCCCCGGCGGCCGGGGCCGGGAAGACCGACCAGCGGCCGTTGTCCGCGGCCAGGGCGGCGGGGGCGGCCGCCGTGCCGAGGCCGAGCAGGGCGAACAGGACGCCGAGCACGGACAGGACGGCCGGGAGCGCGCCGGACGCCTTGGCTCCGGCCCTGACTCCGGCCCTGGCTCTGGTCATGGCGGCGCTCCCTCGCGGTCCGTGGGTGGGCCGGTCGCGGCCGGCCCACCCGAGCTATCTGACTGTGCGTCAGGTAAGCGTGAGGGTCAAGACTCCGGAGTAGCTTCCCGTGGCGGAGAACGCGGGCACGTCCAGCGACAGCCCCGCGTCCACGGCGAACTCACCGCCGGTGAGGGTCGCGTCGGGCGCCGAGGCCAGCGTCGCTCCCGCGCTGCCCACGACGCCGGCGGAGCCCGCCGCACAGGTGCTGGGGCTGCCGGACGCCGCGACGCACACGGGCTGCCAGCTGAGCCGGTCGGCACCGATGAGCGCGCCGCCGGGCCCCTTGAAGTCGGTGACCTTGCCGGTGAGCGACCAGCCCGTGTTCCCGCCGCGGAAGTCCTTGACGGTCACGGTGCGCAGCGCGCCCGTGGAGGGTCCGCCCTCGCCGAAGTCGACGGGGGTCATCTCGACGGTGTCCCCGGCCTGGGTCATCGACAGAGTGCCCGCCTTCACCGAGGTGGTGAGCTTCTGGCTGCCGGGCGGCGGCGGGGTGGTGTCGATGACGGTGTACGGCACCGGCCCGGCGGCGGTCGCCGGGTCGTACCCGCCGCCCTCGAACGCGACGATGCCGGTGGTGTCGAGGTCGCCGACGGTCAGCGTCGCACTGAAGGCACCGGAGCCGTCGGCGGTGACGGAGGTGAACTCACCGGTGGCGGCGGCGCCCTGGACGCCCGCGACGGTCACGGCGGCGCCGGCGGTGAAGCCGGTGCCGGTGACCGTGACGTCCGCCCCTATCGGCCCGGAGGTGGAACCGAGCGCGATGTGGCGGCCGTTGGGCGCGGCGACGGTGATGGTCTCGGCGACGGGGGCGGGCGGGTTGAGCACGGTGCAGGGGGTGTCGGCCGAGATGCCGTAGTCGGAGTGGACGTTGTAGTCGCCCGGGGTCAGGGTGATCTGCCCGGGTGCGGTGACCGTGAAGGTGCCGGTGATGGTGAAGTTCGGGAACTGGGCACCGGCCGGGATGACCGGGTTCTCCTTGGGGCCGACGAGGGTGAGCTCCTGCGTCTGCGCGCCGCCGAGCTTCACCTTGACGGTCGGGGTGATCTGGTCCTCCGGGATGGGGAGGTTGAAGGAACTGGTGTTGGCCATGGGGCCGTCCAGCACATAGGTGACGGTGACCGTGTCGCCGACCTGCGGGGTCGTGTCGCTGACCGAGATGTCGGCGACGGTCGGCCCGTCGAACGGCGGGATGCCGGAGATTCCCGGCGGTATGCAGTGCACCTGGAAGGTGGAGGTCGCCGCGGCGGCGGGCCCGGAAAGGAGGGTCCCGCCGCCCAGCACGAGGCCGAGCGCCCCGAGGACGGCGGCGGACCTCCGTCTCCATAAGGTGCCTTTTCGAGGAATCGCGATCATTTTGCACCTCTTGATCACTTTTCTGGCACAGAGTCCCTTTCTGTACCGACGACGGTCATTGACGTCCGGCGATCAAGAGAAGTCAATGCGAAAGCCTGACCGAATTTGACGGATCGTCAGATTCGGGTATCCGGACGACGGGTCAGCCACAGCACACCGGCCGCACCCAGGAGCAGGACGGTTCCCCCGAGGGTGCCGAGGGCGACGGCACCGTCCTCGGGCCCGGTCTGCGGCAGGGACTGGCCGCCGGAACCACCGGAACCACCCGAACCGCTCGACGCGGAACCGCCCTTGGAGCCGGCCGCCGCGGTGACGTCGAGGGTCAGCGAGGGCCCCGGGCCGTTCCCCGGGGTGCAGGTCGTCGTCGTGCCGAGGGCCTTGATGGTGAGCACCCCCGCGGTGAAGGTGACCTTGCCGCTGCCGCGCGGGACGTAGCTGCCCGACAGGTCGTTGATCTTGATCGGGGTGTTGGCGGGCACGGTCTCGGCGTTCGCGGGGCCCGAGGCCTTGAGCGACCCGCGGTCGGCCCCGCCGAGGGTGATGAGGGCGCTCGGGTTCATGGCGCCCTTCCCCAGGTCGACCGGGCTGGAGGAGACGCCCTTCCGGAACGACATCACGATCCGGTAGCCCGACCCCGACTTGGTGGCGGTGATGTCGATGGGCGAGACGGCGCTCTTGTCGCCGATCGGGGTCTTGCAGTCGTACTTGACGTCCACGACCTTCGCGTACGCGGCCGGGGCGCTGCCGAGGACGGCCGCTGCCGCCGTGACGGCGACGGCGGTCGACACCGCGGCCGCCTTGCGCTTGGGGAGTGACACCAGATGTCTCCCTTCCCCCAGAAGTTACTGACGATCCATCAGATGTGGCGCGACAGTACGCCCGTGAGGGAAAGAGGGGAAGGGATCCGGCTCAGGCGGGGGCTGCGACCTCGGCCCAGACCGTCTTGCCCGGCCGGCCGTCGGCATGGCGCACGACCCCCCAGTCCAGGCAGAGCCTCTGCACTATGAACATCCCGTGCCCGCCCGGCCGTCCGGCCCGGTGCGGGGTGCGCGGGGCGGGGCTGCCGACGCCGCCGTCGGCGACCTCCAGCCGCAGCGCCTTGGCGTTCCGGAACAGCCGCAGCTCCTCGGGGCCGCCCGCGTGCAGGCAGGCGTTGGTCACCAGCTCCGACACCACCAGCAGGACGTCCTCGGCCGCCGCACGGCGGTCCGCGGTGTCGGCCGGCAGCCAGCCCCAGTCGTGGAGGGCCTGGCGGGTGAAGTCACGGGCGCTGGGCACCACACCGGCCACGTCGGCGAGCGACAGCCGGCGCGTCTCGCCGTCCTGGCCGGCCCGACCGCGCGGCGGCACTGCCGCATCGCCCGGGTCCGGGCCGCGGTCGTCGGCCGCAGGGGGCCGGGTGGTGCTCATCAGCGCCTCCACTCACCGATGTCCGCCGGTGTCCGAAGTGATCCCGAGGTCTCTCCTGCCCGGGCCGCTCCGGTGAACACCTCCGGACGCGGACGAAACAGGGCGCGCCACGGCGCCCCGGGTGGGGAGCCGCCGCGGAGGGTCACTCCTTGAGTGCGTCGTCCAGGGTGTCGTGGACGGTGAACACGGCCTCGGCGCCGGTGATGGCGAAGACCTTGGCCACGGCCGGCTTCATCCCGGCCAGATGGACCGCACCGCCCGCGGCCTCGGCCTTCAGCCGGGTGCCGAGCAGGACGTTCAGTCCGGTGGAGTCGCAGAACTCCAGATGCGTGCAGTCGACCACGAGGGTGCCGAAGCCGTCCTCGATCAGGGTGTCGAGCGGCTCGCGCAGCAGGTCGGCGGTGTGGTGGTCGAGCTCGCCCGCGGGCGCCACGACCGCCTTCGTGCCGTACCGCTGCACGGAAACGTGCAGCCGGTCACGCCCGGCCGTGTCGACCATCTCGCGGTCCATGCACACTCCTCCCGGACGAATCGGCGATCCGCACCTCGCACCCTACGCGCTTCCTGACCTGGGTGGTAGTCGCTCCGGGCAGCGGTCCGGAGATCGACGGCCGCCGGGTTGCAATATCCGCGCCGAACGGGGTAGGCGTTGAGTGTGGGCTGAATTTCACGCTCCGCTTGCCCTGCCGCCGCACCGAGGAGGAGAGCATGGGATCCCGGCTCGACGCGCTTGACGCGTCGGCGACCACCGAGGCCAGCGTCCACGAGGAACACGGAACACCGGAGGGCCTGGAGGACCTCCCGGAGATCCCGCCCTTCGACGAAGTGGGTCCGGTCGACGCACGGGCCCTGTCCAAGACGCTCTTCCAGCGGCTGGAGACGCTGGAGGAGGGCACCCATGAGTACAGCTACGTGCGCAACACCCTGGTCGAGCTCAATCTCGCCCTGGTGAAGTTCGCGGCCTCCCGGTTCCGCTCCCGCAGCGAGCCGGTCGAGGACATCATCCAGGTCGGCACGATCGGGCTGATCAAGGCCATCGACCGTTTCGAACTGAGCCGCGGGGTCGAGTTCCCGACCTTCGCGATGCCGACCATCATCGGCGAGATCAAGCGCTTTTTCCGCGACACCTCCTGGTCCGTGCGGGTCCCGCGGCGGCTGCAGGAGCTGCGGCTGGACCTCGCCAAGGCGGGTGACGAGCTCGCGCAGCAACTGGACCGCGCGCCGACCGTCGCCGAGCTGGCCGACCGGCTGCAGATCACCGAGGCCGAGGTCGTCGAGGGCATGAGCGCGAGCAACGCGTACACCGCGAGCTCGCTGGACGCCCAGCCCGAGGAGGACGACTCCGAGGGCGCGCTCGCCGACCGCATCGGCTACGAGGACCACGGTCTGGAGGGGATCGAGTACGTGGAGTCCCTCAAGCCGCTGATCGCCGAGCTCCCGGCGCGCGACCGGGAGATCCTCTCGTTGCGCTTCGTGGGCAACATGACACAGTCCGAGATCGGCGCCGAGCTGGGCATCTCCCAGATGCACGTGTCACGGCTGCTCAGCCGCACCCTCGGGCGTCTGCGGCGCGGGCTGCTCGTGGAGGAGTGACCCCGCTCCCCTTCGGCACGGCGCGGCGCGGCGGGCCCGGTGAGAGTTCTCTCACCGGGCCCGCCGTGTGATCGGGACTGGCCGGGGACGTGGATCCCGGTGGAGTCGCCCAGGGGCCGGTACGGCCGCGCCCGCACGCGTCCGGCGCGGCTCAGATCGCTTCGCGCACCCCGCGCCGCCATACGGCGGACACCAGCGGCACACCGGGCCGGTAGGCGAGGTGGACGTGCGACGGGGCGTCCAGCAGGACCACGTCGGCCCGCGCGCCGGGCGCGAGCCGGCCGACGTCGTCCCGGCGCAGCGCCAGCGCCCCGCCCAGGGTCGCGGCCCGCACCGCCTCGTCGGGGGTCATCCGCATGTCCCGTACGGCGACGGCCACGCAGAAGGGCATGGAACTGGTGAAGGAGGAACCGGGGTTGCAGTCCGTGGACAGCGCGACCGTCGCGCCCGCGTCGATCAGCCGCCGCGCGTCGGGGTAGACCGCGCGGGTGGAGAACTCGGCACCGGGCAGCAGTGTCGCGACCGTGCGGCTGTTCGCGAGCGCGTCGACGTCGGCGTCGGTGAGGTGGGTGCAGTGGTCGGCGGAGGCCGCCTCCAGCTCCACGGCGAGCTGCACGCCCGGGCCGTGGCCGAGCTGGTTGGCGTGCACCCGCGGGACCAGGCCGCGGGCGGCGCCGGCGGTGAGGATCGCGCGCGCCTGGTCGCCGTCGAAGGCGCCGCGCTCGCAGAAGACGTCCACCCAGCGGGCGTACGGGGCGCAGGCGTCGAGCATGGGGCCGGTCACCAGGTCGACGTAGCCGGCCGGGTCGTCCGCGTACTCGGGGGCGACGATGTGCGCGCCGAGGAAGGTGACCTCGTCGGCGTGGTCGCCCGCGATGCGCAGGGCGCGGGCCTCGTCGTGCGGGGTGAGGCCGTAGCCGGACTTGGTCTCGATGGTGGTGGTGCCCTGGCGCAGGGCCTCGGCCACGTAGCGGGCGACGTTGGCGTGCAGCTCCTCGTCGCTCGCCGCGCGGGTGGCGGCGACGGTGGTGCGGATGCCGCCCGCCGTGTACGCCTGCCCGGACATGCGGGCGTTGAACTCGCGGGTGCGGTCGCCGGCGAAGACCAGGTGCGAGTGGGAGTCGACGAAGCCGGGGAGGACGGCCCGTCCGGCCGCGTCGTACGACTCGTCCGCGGCGGGCGCCGCCGCGGACGGGCCGACCCAGGCCACGTGCTCGCCGTCGATGACGACGGCCGCGTCCTCCAGCAGCCCGAGCGGGCCCTCCCCGAGCGCCGGGTCGTTGGTGACCAGGCTGCCGATGTTGGTGATGACGCTGCTGCTCATGACGGGTTTCCTTCGGCGGCGGGGACGGCGGAGATCGCGGCGGTCAGGGCCGCGCCCACGTCGTGGACGAGCTGGTGCGCGCCGTCGCGGACGACGTGGCGGCCGCCGACCACCGTGTGGCGGACGTCGGCGCCGGTGGCCGCGAAGACGGCGGTCTCGGCGCCGAGCCGGGCCGGGGGTCCCGCGGTGCGCGCGCTGTCCAGCGCGATGGTGGTGAAGTCGGCGAGCGCGCCCGCCTCCAGCCGCCCGGCGTCGGCCCAGCCGAGGCAGGCGTGGCCGTCGGTGGTGGCGGCGCGCAGCAGCTGGGCGGCGGCCCAGTGGCCGCGGGTGCGGGTGCGCAGCCGCTCGTCCAGCTCCATGGCCCGCGCCTCCTCGAACAGGTCGATCACGGCGTGGCTGTCGCTGCCGAGGCTGAGCGGGCTGCCCGCCTCCTGCAGCCGCTTCGCCGGGCCGATCCCGTCGGCGAGGTCCCGTTCGGTGGTGGGGCACATGCACACCGTGGTGCCGGAGCCGCCGAGCAGCGCGACGTCCTCGTCGGTGAGGTGCGTGGCGTGCACGGCCGAGGTGCGGGGGCCGAGCACCCCGTGGTCGGCGAGGAGCCGGGTGGGGGTGACGCCGTACGCCGCCTGGCAGGCCTCGTTCTCGGCGGGCTGCTCCGACAGGTGGACGTGCAGCGGCGCCTGGCGGTCCTCGGCCCAGCGCGCCACGGTCGCCAGCTGGGCTGCGGGCACCGCGCGCACCGAGTGGACCGCCGCGCCGATCCGCGCGTGCGGCCGGTCGGCGAGGGCGGACGCTCTCTCGGCCCACGCCTCGGCGTCGCCGTCGCTGAAGCGCAGCTGGTGCGGTTCGGGGGCGGCCCCGAAGCCGGAGGAGAGGTAGACGGTGTCGAGGAGGGTGATGCGGATGCCCGCCTCGGCCGCGGCGGCGATCAGCGCTTCGCCCATGGCGTTGGGCTCGTCGTAGGGGGCGCCGCCGGGCCGGTGGTGGACGTAGTGGAACTCGCCGACGCAGGTGATGCCGGCCAGCGCCATCTCCGCGTACACGGCGCGGGCCAGGTCGAAGTAGGTGTCGGGGGTGAGCGCGGCCGCGACCCGGTACATCACCTCGCGCCAGGTCCAGAAGGTGCCGCTGCCCTGCTGCACCGTGCCGCGCAGGGCCCGGTGGAAGGCGTGGCTGTGGGCGTTGGCCAGGCCAGGCAGGGTGAGCCCGCGCAGCGTGACCGCGCCGACGGGCGGCGCGGCGGCCCCGGTGCGGACGGCGGCGATCCGGCCGTCGGCGGCGGTGTCGAGGACCACGCCGCGCTCGACACGGCCGCCGGTCCACGCGTACTCGGCCCAATAGCTCTGCGGCGTCAGCGACACGCCAGGCCCTCCAGTACGTCGGCGAGTGCGGTCACCCCGGCCAGGCAGTCGTCCTCGGTGGCCGACTCGGCCGGGGAGTGCGAGACCCCGGTGGGGTTCCGTACGAACAGCATGGCGGTCGGGACGGCCTCCGAGAGGATCCCGGCGTCGTGTCCCGCCCCGGTCGGCAGCACGGGCACTTCACCCAGCAGCTTGACGAGTTCGTCGCGCAGGCCGTGCGCGAACTCCACCACCGGGGTGAACGACTCCCGGGTGACCTCCACCCGGACCCCGTCGCGCTCGCCCCGCTCGACCGCCGCGCGCTCGATCTCGCCGACGACCTCGGCCAGGGTGGCCTCGTCGGCGGCCCGCGAGTCCAGCCAGCCACGGACGAGGGACGCGATGGCGTTGACCCCGTTGGGCTCCACGCCGACCTTGCCGAAGGTGGCCAGCGCCCCGGCCAGCCGCGCCTTCTTGCGGGCGGCGAGCACCGTGTTGGCGTAGGTCAGCATCGGGTCGCGGCGGTCCTCCAGGCGGGTGGTGCCCGCGTGGTTGGCCTCGCCGTGGAAGTCGAACCGCCAGCGGCCGTGCGGCCAGATGGCGGAGGCGACACCGACCGCGTGCGGGGTGTCGGCCAGGAAGCGGCCCTGCTCGACGTGGAGCTCGACGAACGCGCCGATGCGGGCGAGGCGTTCGGGGTCCGCGCCGATGGCCTCCGGGTCGTGCCCGGCACGCTCCATGGCCTGCGCCAGGGAGACGCCGTCGCCGTCGCGCAGCGCGTGGGCCTTCTCGGCGGTCAGCTGTCCGGCGGACAGCCGGGAGCCGACGCAGGCCAGCCCGAAGCGCGCGCCCTCCTCGTCGCCGAAGTTGACGATCGCCAGCGGCTTGGCGGGGGCGGCGCCGCGGGCCCGCAGCTCGTCCAGCGCGGCGAAGGACGACACGACGCCCAGCGGCCCGTCGAAGGCTCCGCCGTCGGGCACCGAGTCCAGGTGCGAGCCGGTGACGACGGCGTCCCCGGCCGAGGGATCGCCGAGCCACGCCCACTGGTTGCCGTTGCGGTCCAGCTCGTACGTCAGTCCCCGGCCCTCGGCCTGCGCCCGGAACCAGGCGCGGCAGTCGGCGTCCGCGCCGGTCCAGGCGTAGCGGCGGTAGCCGCCGGAGCCGGAGTCGCGGCCGACGGGCCGCAACTCCGCCCACATCTCCTGGAACGAGGAGGTCACGCCTCCCCGCCTTCCGCGCCCTCGCCGCCCTCGCGCATGGGCACCCGCACACCGCGCTCGGCGGCGACCTCCTCGGCGCGCTCGTACCCGGCGTCGACGTGCCGGATGACACCCATGCCCGGGTCGTTGGTGAGCACGCGGCGGATCTTCTCCCCCGCGAGCTTGGTGCCGTCGGCGACGGTGACCTGGCCGGCGTGGATCGAGCGGCCGATGCCGACGCCGCCGCCGTGGTGGATGGAGACCCATGAGGCGCCGGAGGCGACGTTGACCATCGCGTTGAGCAGCGGCCAGTCGGCGATCGCGTCCGAGCCGTCGAGCATGGCCTCGGTCTCGCGGTACGGGGAGGCGACGGAGCCCGCGTCCAGGTGGTCGCGGCCGATGACGACCGGGGCGGCCAGGGTGCCGTCGGCGACCATCTCGTTGAAGCGCTCGCCGGCCTTGTCGCGCTCGCCGTAGCCGAGCCAGCAGATGCGCGCCGGCAGGCCCTGGAAGTGGACGCGCTCACCGGCCATCTTGATCCAGCGGGCCAGCGACTCGTTCTCCGGGAAGAGCTCCAGGATCGCCTTGTCGGTCTTGGCGATGTCGGCCGGGTCGCCGGACAGCGCCGCCCAGCGGAAGGGGCCCTTGCCCTCGCAGAACAGCGGGCGGATGTAGGCCGGGACGAAGCCGGGGAAGGCGAACGCCCGCTCGTAGCCCGCGAGCTGGGCCTCGCCGCGGATGGAGTTGCCGTAGTCGAAGACCTCGGCGCCGGCGTCCATGAAGCCGACCATCGCCTCGACGTGCTTCGCCATCGCCTCGCGGGCGCGCTGGGTGAACTCGGCGGGCTTCTCGGCGGCGTAGGAGGCCATGTCCTCGAAGTCGACGCCGATCGGCAGGTACGCCAGCGGGTCGTGGGCGGAGGTCTGGTCGGTGACGATGTCGACGGGCGCGCCCATGGCCAGCAGCTGCGGCACCAGCTCGGCGGCGTTGCCGAGGACGCCGATGCTCAGCGGCTTACGCTGGTCGCGGGCCTCGGTGGCGAGGGCGAGGGCGTGCTCCAGGGAGTCGGCGCGCACGTCCAGGTAGCGGTGCTCGATGCGGCGCTCGATGGCACGCGGGTCGACGTCGATGCAGATGACGACGCCGCCGTTCATGGTGACGGCGAGCGGCTGGGCGCCGCCCATGCCGCCGAGACCGGCGGTGAGGGTGATCGTGCCGGCCAGGCTGCCGCCGAACTTCTTCTCCGCGACGGCGGCGAAGGTCTCGTAGGTGCCCTGGAGGATGCCCTGGGTACCGATGTAGATCCACGAACCGGCCGTCATCTGGCCGTACATGGTCAGGCCCAGCGCCTCCAGGCGGCGGAACTCCTCCCACGTGGCCCAGTCGCCGACGAGGTTGGAGTTGGCGATGAGCACCCGCGGCGCCCACTCGTGGGTCTGCATCACGCCGACCGGGCGGCCGGACTGGACGAGCATCGTCTCGTCCTGCTTGAGGCCCTGGAGGGTGCGCACCATGGCGTCGAAGGACCGCCAGTCGCGGGCGGCCTTGCCGGTGCCGCCGTACACGACGAGCTTCTCGGGGTGCTCGGCGACCTCGGGGTCGAGGTTGTTCTGCAGCATGCGCAGTGCGGCTTCCTGCTGCCAGCCCTGCGCGGTGAGCGCGCTGCCGCGCGGTGCGCGTACGGTCCTCGGTCCGGCACCGGTTCCGGTCATGCCCCTGCCTCCTCGCGACTGGATTGAGTCATTCACATCCTGGTCTGCTGAATAGCACTAGTCAACCGGGTCGCCGTGCCTCGCCGCCCCTGTCACGGGGACGTGCCCCGGACACGTTCCCCTCCCGGCCGGCTCGTACCCACCGGGCGGCTCTCCGGATCGGACCCGGGCGGCAGCCCACCCGCGGCCCGCCATCCGGCCCTCCCGGCCCTCCCGGCCCTCCCGGCAGAGCGTCCGCCCCGGCCGGACCGGATACGACGGCGACGGTCCCAAAGACGAACAGAGCGGCGAGGGCAGAGCCCCACCGGAAGTAGCGCGCCCTGAACGGCGTGCGACCGGCCCGCCGGGCCTTGCCACACGGGCCGTTGCCGAACCGGCCGTGGCGGACCGCGGCCCAGGACCGGGATCGGGCCCGGGCGGCAGCCCACCCGCAGGCAGCCTCCGGCACCCCGGTGCGGACGTCACGCGCAACCGGCGGAAGCCCACCCCCCACCGGTCCGGCCTGACACGATGGCCGTATGACCGAGGAAGCTGCGGCACGACGGGAACGGGCACTGCGCGCGGCGGTCGGGCGGGGACTGGTCGGCCCGGACAGGCCCGTGGTGGGGCTGCTCGACCTGGACGGGGTCCGGGCGGCCGCCGCCGACCTGCGGGCGGCCTTCGCGACACCCGGGGTGGAGGTCACGCACACCTTCGCGGTCAAGGCGGCCTCGCTGGTGCCGGTGCTGCGGCTGCTGTCCGAGGAGGGCATCGGCGCGGAGGTCGCCAGCCCCGGCGAGCTCGCCCTGGCCCGGGCCGCGGGCGTGCCCGCCGAAAGGATCGTGCTGGACTCCCCCGCCAAGACCCCGGACGAACTGCGCGAGGCGCTGGCCCTCGGCATCGCCCTCAACGCCGACAACCCGCAGGAACTGGCGCGCCTGGACCGGCTGGTGCCGCCCGGCACCACCGCAGCCCCGCTGGGTCTGCGGGTCAACCCCCAGGTCGGCGCGGGCAGCATCGGGGCGATGAGCACGGCCACCGCCACGTCGAAGTTCGGCGTCGCCCTGCGCGACGAGGGCGCGGTGGACTGGGTGGTCCGCGCCTACCTCGACCGGCCCTGGCTGACCCGGCTGCACACCCACACCGGGTCGCAGGGCGTGCCCCTGGAGCTGATGGCGGCCGGTGTCCGCGCGGCGTACGAGCTCGCCGAGCGGATCAACACGGCGGCCGGGCGCCGGCAGGTCACCACCCTCGACATCGGCGGCGGTCTGCCGGTGAACTTCGCCTCCGACGAGGTCCGGCCGGGCTTCCGCGCCTACGCCGACGCGCTCCGCGCCGCCGTACCCGGGCTCTTCGACGGCCGGTACGCGATGGTCACGGAGTTCGGGCGGTCACTGGTGGCCAAGCAGGGCACGATCCTGGCGCGCGTGGAGTACGCCAAGACCGCCGGGGGCCGCGCGATCGCCGTGACGCACGCCGGCGCCCAGGTCGCCACGCGGACCGTCTTCGCGCCCGGCGCCTGGCCGCTGCGGGTGCTGGCCCTCGACCCGAAGGGGCGCCCCAAGAACGGCCGCCCGGTCGTCCAGGACGTCGCCGGGCCGTGCTGCTTCGCGGGCGACCTCGTCGCGACGGCGCGCGAGCTGCCGCTGCTCGAGGAGGGCGACCTGGTGGCCCTGCCCGACACGGGCGCGTACTACTTCTCGACGCACTTCGCGTACAACTCGCTGCCCCGCCCCGCCGTCCACGGCTACTCCGGGCCCGGCCCGTCCTTCCGCACCCTGCGTCCCGCCCAGACGCTGGAGGACCTCGTCCGGGAGAGCGGCGGCTGACCCGGGCGGCGCCGCCCGGCGGCGGAGGTCACCCGGACGTCACCCGGACGTCACCCGGACGGCTCAGCGGGCCGCCGCTGCACGGCGGCGGGAGGAGCCGCCGGGACCGGCGTCGCCGGCCACCGGCCCGGTGGCCTCGTAGCCGGGGACGGACGGGGCGGCGGGACCGCGTCCGGCGTGCTCGGGCCGGACCCACAGCAGCGTCTCGTGCGCCCGCTCCCAGCGCCCGAGCCACACCGCCTTGGCCCACAGCCCCGCCCCGGCACCGGCGAGCAGCATCCCCGCCGCCGCGGGCGCGGCGGCAGCGGACGCGAGGGCCACCACGAACGCCCCCAGCAGCCACCAGCGCCGGGCCCGGGCCCAGGCGCGCGCGGTGACCCGGCGGTCCTGCAGGAAGACCCCCCGGGGCGCGCGCTCGGCCGCATCCGCGAGTGCCGTGTAGCGCCGCCGGCGCACCAGGAAGGCCACCACCGCGGCGACCACGAAGAGCGCCGCCCCGCCCAGCACCCCGATCCGGCGACCGGTCAGTCCGGGCACGAAGGCGCCGACGCCCGCCGCCACGACCCCGAGCCACCACGTCCACCGCGCCGGCACCCGCACCAGGACCGCCACCCGTGCCAGCACATACGCTCCGCGCACCACCGCTGCCTCCTCCTTCACGGCTCGTTCCGAGAGTGCTGGGGAGGGAGGTTACTCACGGAACATCAAAATTCCGTGAGAACGACAGCGCATGCGGGGTCCCGGAGGCGGTGCTACCACTGAGAGCGGGGGCCTCTGGGGCTGGAGTGGTGCGAATGAACATCGTGGTCGACCTCAACCGTTGCCAGGCCTACGCGCAGTGCGCGTTCCTCGCGCCCGAGGTCTTCGAGCTGCACGGCGAGGAAGCGCTGCTGTACGTCCCGGCCGTCCCGGAGGACCAGCAGGAGCGCGTCCACCGGGCCGCGGTGGCGTGCCCGGTGCAGGCCATCCTCGTGGGCGGGGCGGCGGGTGCCGATGTCCGGTGAGCTGCGCGACGGGCGCATCGTCGTCGTCGGCGCGTCCCTGGCCGGTCTGCGGGCCGCCGAGACGCTGCGCGACGAGGGGTTCGAGGGCTCGCTGACCCTGGTGGGCGACGAGCCCCACCCGCCGTACGACCGGCCGCCGTTGTCCAAGCAGGTGCTGCTGGGCCGGGTGCCCGCGACGGGCACCGGGCTCCCCGCGCGCCGGCCGGTGGACGCGCAGTGGAAGCTGGGCGTCGCCGCCTCGGGGGTCGACGGGATCGGCAAGCGGGTCTTCCTCGCGAACGGCGAGGAACTGCCGTACGACCGCCTGCTGATCGCCACCGGCACCCGCGCCCGCCCCTGGCCGAACCCCGCCGAGGCCGCCCTGGACGGGGTGTTCGCGCTGCGGACCAGCGACGACGCGGCCGGACTCGCCGAACGGCTGGACGCCGGGCCCCGGCGCGTGCTGGTGATCGGCGCCGGGTTCACCGGTTCGGAGATCGCCTCCGCCTGCCGGGAGCGGGACATCCCCGTGACCGTGGTGGAGCGCGGCCCCGCACCGCTGGTGGGCGCGCTCGGCGGCACGCTCGGCGCGGTCGCCGCGGAGATGCACCGCAGGCACGGGGTGGACCTCCGCTGCGGGGTGCAGGTCTCCTCGCTGGAGGGTGACGGCCGGCTGACCGGCGCCCGGCTCTCCGACGGGAGCACCGTCGAGGCCGACGTGGCGGTGGTCGCCCTCGGCGCCGTCCGCAACACCGAGTGGCTGGCCGAGTCGGGCCTGGCCGCGGGCCCGCGCGGCGTGACCTGCGACGCCGGCTGCCGCGCCTTCAACATGTACGGCATCGTCACCGACGACGTGTTCGTCGCCGGTGACGTGGCCCGCTTCCCGCACCCGCTCTTCGGCTACCAGCTGATCGCCCTGGAGCACTGGGGCAACGCGGTCGCGCAGGCCGAGGTGGCGGCGCACAACATGGTCAGCGCGGGGCCGTTCCGGCGGCCGCACCTGGCGGTGCCGACCTTCTGGTCCAGCCAGTTCGGCCACAACATCAAGTCGGTGGGCGTGCCCACCTACTCCGACCAGGTCGTCGTCGCCCAGGGCTCGCTGCGCGAGGCCCGGCTGGTCGTCGTCTACGGCTACAAGGGCCGCATCACGGCGGCGGTGTCGGTGAACCGCGCCAAGTGGCTGGACTACTACCAGAACCTGATCGAGACGGCCGCGCCGTTCCCGCCCGAGCCCGGGGCCGCCGACCGGACCGCCCCGATGATCCCCCTGCCGTCCGACGTGCCCGACCCCGCGGTGCTCTCGCACGGCCCGACGGTCGCCCTCACCGGTCATCTGCCGGACCGGCGCCTGACCCTGGTGCGGTACGGCGGCTGACGCCGCCCACCGCCCCGCGGACGGGGCGCGGGCCGGCCCCCCCGCCCCCCCCCCCCCGGGGCCCCCCCCCCCGCGTCCGTGCCGCTCCCCCCATCGGAGAATCTTTCACGAAGAAAACATCTGCTAAGCTTTTTGATATGTCCGCTTTCCCCCTGCCCGTCCGCGGGGTCTTCCGGCTCCGCTCCGTGAAGGACCTCTGGCGCCACCGGGCCGTCAGCGTCGTCGTCGCCGTGGGCCTGGTCGAGGTGACACTGCTGGCCCTCGGGCGGCTGGACCTGGTGCTGTACGCCGCGGGCGGCGGACTGTGCGCCCTCTACGCGCACGGGCTGCCCTTCGCGGCCCGGGCCCGGACGCTCGCCCTGGTCGTCCTGGGCATGTCGGCCGGTACGGGGCTGGCGCTGACCACCGCCGCGCTGACGGAGTCGGCGCCGGTGCGGGTGGCGGTGGCGGCCCTGCTCGCGGCGGTGCACAAGGTGGTCTGCGACGCGACACGGATCGGGCCGCCCGGGAACGTGATCCTCACCTTCGTGGCGGCGAGCGCCGCCTTCGTCCCGCAGACCCTCGGCCAGGTGCCGGCCCACACCGGGCTGACGCTGCTCGGCGGGGCCGTCGCCTGGCTGGTGTGCATGGCCCCGGCGCTTCTGCGGCCGTACGCCCCGGAGCGCACCGCCGTCGCACGGGCCCTGGAGGCCCGGGCCCGCACGCTGACCGACGGGCACACGGCCGGCAGCCGGCACGAGGCCACCGTGGCCGCGCACACCGCCCGGCACGCGCTGCTCGTGGCCGGGGACACCGCCCACCGGGCAGGCCTGGAGCGGCTGCTGGCGCGGTCCGACGCCGCCGATCCGGCCGACGCGGCCCGGCTCACCGCGTGGGCCCGCGCCCTGCGCCGGACCCGAAGCACCCTGCCCGACCCGGGCCCCGCCGCACGCGCCTTCGGCCCCTCGCCCGTCACCCGGGCCGACCGGGCGGGGCGGCCGCACCGGCCGGCCCTGCGGCACCTCCTCCCGATCGGGCTGCGCGTCCTGCTGGGCGGCGTTCTGGCGGGGTGGGGATCGATGGCACTGGGTGTGGACCGGCCGTACTGGGCCGTGGTGACCGCCGCGGCGGTCTTTGCGGCCAACACCACCCTGTCATGGCACCGTGCGCTGCAGCGGGTGCTCGGCAACCTCCTGGGCGTGCTGCTGTTCACCGTGCTGGTGCCGGTCACGGCCACCGGGGCCGTGGCGCTGATCGTGACCGCGCTGGCCTGCAACTTCGCGGCCGAGGCGACCATCGCGCGCAATTACTGGATCGCCAGCGCCTTCGTGACGCCGATGGCGATGGTCATGACCGAGTTCACGGGCGCGCAGCCCGCCGGCCAACTGGTCGCCGACCGCTGGCTCGACACCCTCGTCGGCGCCGCGGCCGGCCTGCTGGCCTGCTTCGCCGTGCCGAACCGGCGGGTGGGCCACCGGGTGGCCGCCGCGCTGCGGGGCCTGGAGGACGAACTCGCCGCGCCCGCCGCCCGCGGGGCCCGGTTGTCGGCCGCCCTCCTGGAACTGCGCGAGGCCGCCGACACCGCCGCCGGCGAGTGGTGGAGCCGGTCCCTGCCGGAGCGGCGGATCGCCGCCGCGGAGGAACGCGCGCACCTGACGCTGGCAGGTCGGCGCGGCGACGGCCGGTCCGTCACCGTGGCGTGACGACGCGTACGATCATGCGGACGCCGCCGGAGCCGCCGGCGTACGGAGGAAGGACGACTCGCGTGGAGGACGCCGTCGCGACGGTGCTGCGCCAGTGGCAGGACGTCTACCCCGACCTGGACTTCGGGCCTGTCGCGGTGATCGGCAGGCTGAACCGCTGCGCCGCCCTGCTGCAGCAGGTCACCGAGACGCCCCTGGGTCGCGAGGGCCTCACCCGCCCGGAGTACGACATCCTCATCGCGCTGCGTCGCGTCGGCGGCGAGCTGACCCCGGGCCGGCTGGCCCGGGAGACCTTCGCCTCGGGAGCCGCGGTCACCAAGCGGATCAAGCTGCTGGAGGAGCGCGGCCTGGTCGCCCGCCGCCCGGACGGCCGTGACCGCCGGGTCTCCCACCTGCGGCTGACCGAGGAGGGACTGGCGCTCGTCGACCGGGTGCTGCCCGAGCAGCTCGCCTACGAGACGGGGCTGCTGTCCGGGCTCCCGGAGGGCCGCCGCGAGGAACTGGCGGGCATCCTGGGCGAGCTCCTGCTGCTGCTCGAAGGCCGCTTGGGCGCGCTTTCCGGGTGAAGCGGGCGGCCCCCGGACCCATGGCACCGGCACTTCAGCGAGCGCACATCTGCGCGCTCCGTCAAGGACACGCCGAAGCAAGGCCGCGACGGGACAGATAAGGGTGTCCCCGTCCCCCTGACCAGGGAATCGCGCCATGACCGCTTCGTACGAACTCGCCCCCGTCGTCGACACCCCGACCGACCGGCCCCGCTATTCGGTGAGCCTCGCCCAGGACGAGGCGGAGGTGCGGGCCGCGCAGCGTCTGCGGCACCAGGTGTTCGCCGGGGAGATGGGGGCCGTGCTGGACACCCCCGAGCCGGGCCTGGACGTCGACGCCCTCGACGCCTACTGCGACCACCTGCTGGTGAAGGAGGACGCGACCGGCGAGGTCGTCGGCACCTACCGGCTGCTCACGCCCGCCAACGCCCGCCGCGCCGGACGCACCTACTCCGAGTCCGAGTTCGACCTGTCCCGGCTCGCGCCGATCCAGCACGACACGGTCGAGGTGGGCCGCTCGTGCGTGCACGCCGCCCACCGTGACGGGGCCGTCGTCGCGCTGATGTGGGGCGGCATCACCCGCTACATGGCCACCACCGGTCACAACTGGCTCGCCGGCTGCTGCTCGGTGGAGCTGGCCGACGGCGGCTCGACGGCGGCCGGCGTGTGGGACCGGGTCTCCGCCAAGAACCTGGCCCCCGAGGAGTACCGGGTCTCCCCGCACCGCCCCTGGGACCCGACGGGCGTCGCCCGACCGGCCCGTACGGCGCTGCCCGCACTGCTCCGCGGCTACCTGCGACTGGGCGCCTGGGTGTGCGGCGAGCCCGCCCACGACCCGGACTTCAACGTCGCCGACCTGTTCATCCTGCTCTCGCTGGAACGCACGGACGAGCGCTACCTGCGCCACTTCGGCGCCCTCGGCTCGATCGGGTCGGTCTGAGATGGCCGCGGCGTGGTGGTCGCCGGTCTCGCCCTGCACCCCGCAGGAGTGCGTGACCGGCGACGGTCCCGAGGTGGGACGGGTCCGGCGGCTGCTGCGGTACACCGCCGCGCTGGTGGTGCTGCTGGTGGGTGTCGTGCTGTCGGTGCCGCTCGGCGCGCTGTGCGGTCCGGCGGGGCGCGAGCGGCTGATCCGGCGGTGGACCCGCTCCGTGGTGACGGCCTTCGGGCTCCGGGTGCGGTTGCCCGAGCCGGCGCCGCGCGAGCCGGGCCGCGGCCTGCTGGTGGTCTCCAACCACGTGTCGTGGCTGGACATCGTGCTGATCGCTGCGGTCCACCCGGGCCGCAACGTCGCCAAGCGGGAGATCCGCGACTGGCCGGTGATCGGACGGCTGTGCGTGCGCGGCCGCACGATCTTCATCGACCGCGAGCGGATCCGCTCGCTGCCGGACACGGTGGCCGAGGTCGCGGAGGCACTGCGCTCGGGCGCGACGGTGGTGGCCTTCCCCGAGGGCAGCACCTGGTGCGGCAGTGAGGAAGGCCTGTACCGCCGGGCGCTGTTCCAGGCCGCGCTGGACGCCGGCGCAGACGTGCAGCCGCTGCTCGTCCGCTACCGGTACACCGACGGGCGGCCCAGCACCGCCGCGGCGTTCCTCGGCGAGGACACCCTGATGGACTCGGTGCGCCGGGTGGTCGCGGCCCGCGGCCTGACCGCGGAGGTGGCGGCGTTCCCCCGCATCGCGGCGCATTCGCTGCCGGACCGGCGTTCGCTGGCGGCCGCCGCCCGGCACACCTCCGTCGCCCCCGCGCCGCGCCCGGTCCTACCGGTCCAGGCCGGTCCCCACGAGCGCGGCACGGGTGTACGGATCGGCGCTCCCGCCCTCCGGCCCGGCGACCGGGTCGTGGGGCTTCCCGGCTGACGTACCGTCATCGGATCGGGGCCCGGCCGGCGCCCCCCCCGCGGGCCCCGGGGGGGGGGCGCCGGGGGGGCGGGGGTCCCGGGGGCGCAAGTGTGCACCCACACGAGGCA
>NZ_JBHYMQ010000005.1:42897-175965 GCF_042742985.1 Streptomyces sp. NPDC058864
GTCGCCCCCCCCCCCCCGCCGGCCCGGGCCGGGGGTTGGGGGGGTCCCGCGCCCTCTCTCCCCTCCGGGCCCCCCCCCCGGCCGCCCCCCCCCCCGCCCCCCCCGGGCGGGCGCGATCCGGCGATCCGGCGATCCGGGGCCCTCTTGTGACCACCCTCTCGAGTCACAACAATGTCCATGCCAAAACCGAAAGAACTTCGGTCTCGAGAGGACCCCCCACATGAAACGACCTCTCAGAGGAGTCTTCGCGGCAGCCCTCGCGGCCCTCGCCGCGGTCGCGACCCTCGGCCTGTCCGCCACCCCCGCCTCGGCGACCGGCCGGGACGCAGTGGCGGCATCACCGGACGCCACGGCGGCGGTCGCCGTCGACTTCGCCGGGACGGTGTCGCTCAGCAACTGCTCCGGATCGCTCATCCGCTTCCCGGGCTCCGCGTCCACCGACCCCGCCCTGGTGCTCTCCAACGGGCACTGCCTGACCAGTGGCTTCCTGGACCCCGGCGAGGTGCTGGTCGACCAGGCGTCCACCCGGACCTTCGGCCTGCTCAACGCCTCGGGCCGCTCGGTCGCCACGCTGCGCGCCACCAAGCTCGCGTACGCGACCATGACCGACACCGACATCTCGGTGTACCAGCTGAACCGCACCTACGCGCAGATCCAGTCCTCCTACGGGATCTCCGCGCTGGAGGTAGCCGGCACGCACCCGGTGCAGGGCACGGCCATCAAGGTGGTCTCCGGCTACTGGAAGACCATCTACAGCTGCAGCATCGACGGCTTCGTCCACCTCCTCAAGGAGGGCGACTGGACCTGGAAGGACTCGGTCCGCTACACCTCCTCGTGCAACACCATCGGCGGCACCTCGGGTTCGCCCGTCATCGACACCGCGACCGGCAAGGTCGTCGCCATCAACAACACGGGCAACGAGGACGGCGGCCGCTGCACCCTCAACAACCCCTGCGAGGTGGACGCGAACGGCACCGTCACCGTCCGCCGGGGCATCAACTACGCCGAGCAGACCTACGGGATCGGCGCCTGCGTCACCACGGGCAACCGCTTCGACCTCACCCTGCCGGGATGCCTGCTCCCCAGGCCGTGACCGCGGTTCAGCGCCGGTACATCGCGTCGATCTCGGCGGCGTAGGCCTCCTCGACCGCCCGGCGCCTGAGCTTGCGCGAGGGGGTGACCAGCCCCCGCTCCTCGGTGAACGAGGCGGCCAGCACGCGGAACGAGCGGATCGACTCCGCCTTCGACACCCGTGTGTTGGCCGCCGACACCGCCCGCCGCACCTCGGACTCCAGGTCCGGGTCCCGCACCAGTTCCTGCAGCCCGGCCTCCTCCTTGCCGCGCAGCCGCAGCCACTGGGCCGTCGCCTCGGCGTCCAGGGTCACCAGGGCCGTCACGTACGGCCGGTCGTTGCCGATGACCAGGCAGTGCTCGACCAGCGGATGCTCGCGGACCCGCTCCTCGAGTACGGCCGGGGAGAGGTTCTTGCCGCTGGTGGTGACGATGATCTCCTTCTTGCGACCGGTGATCGTCAGATAGCCGTGCTCGTCGAGGGAGCCTAGGTCGCCGGTGTGCAGCCAGCCGTCGCGCAGGGCCTGTGCCGTGGCCTCGTGATCGCCGAGGTAGCCGGAGAAGACCGCCGGGCCGCGCAGCAGGATCTCGCCCTCCTCCGAGATCCTGACCGTCGTCCCCGGCACGGGGTGGCCGACCGTGCCGTAGCGCACCCGGCCGGGCGGGTTGGCGGTGGCCGCCGAGGTGGACTCGGTGAGTCCGTAGCCCTCGTACACCGTGACCCCCGCGCCCTCCAGGAACAGCCCTAGCCGCCGCCCCATGGTGGAGCCGCCGCTCACCGCGTTGCGGACCCGGCCGCCCAGCGCCTCACGGACCCTGGCGTACACCATCCGGTCGTAGAAGCGGTGCAGCACCCGCAGCGCCGCGCTCGGGCCCGGGCCGGTGCCCAGCGCGCGGCGCTCGCGGGCCTCGGCGAAGCGCACCGCCACGTCGACGGCCTTGTCGAACACCCCGAGGTGGCCCGCCTCCTCCGCCTTGTCCCGCGCGGAGTTGAAGACCTTCTCGAAGACGTACGGCACGGCGAGCACGAAGGTCGGCCGGAACAGCGCCAGGTCGGGCAGGAGTTCGGCGGCCGTCATCTCCGGCTGGTGGCCCAGCCGCGCCCCGGCCCGCACGGTCGCCACCTGGATCATGCGGCCGAAGACATGGGCCAGCGGCAGGAAGAGCAGCACGGACGGCTGCGCGGCCGTGCCGCTGTCGAAGACCGGCCGCCAGCCGGCGATGAGGTTGTCGGTCTGGCACATGAAGTTGCCGTGGGTCAGGACGCAGCCCCGCGGGCGCCCGGTGGTGCCCGAGGTGTAGATCACGGTGGCGACGGCGTCGGGGGTGACCGCGACCCGGTGCCGGTGGACGACGTCCTCGGAGATCCGCTCGCCGTCCGCCACCAGCTGCTTCACCGCCCCGGAGTCCAGCTGCCACACCCGGGTCATGGCGGGCAGCCGGTCGATCACCGAGCCCAGCGTCATGGCGTGGTCCTCGTGCTCCAGGACGCAGCCGACGGCCCCGGTGTCGTGCAGGATCCAGCGCAGCTGCTCGGCGGAGGAGGTCGGGTAGACCGGCACCGGCTGCGCCCCGACGGTCCACAGCGCGAAGTCGAACAACGTCCACTCGTAACGGGTGCGCGACATGATCCCCACCCGGTCCCCGAACCGCACCCCGTGCGCGAGCAGCCCCTTGGCCAGGGCCATCACCTCGTCGCGGAACTCGGCCGCGGTCACGTCACGCCAGCGTCCGTCCTCCTTGCGGCCCAGCCGCACCTCGTCGGGGGCCCGCGCAGCCGTCTCGAAGACCACGTCGGCCAGACCACCGGCGAGGGTGGCGGGGACCAGCGCGGGCAGACCGAATTCGCGCACGCGGGCACCTCGTGGGGGTCGGAGCAGGCGGAGAAGCGTAACGTAACGGATCTCTCACTCACTGTCGGCCCCCGGCCGGCCGGTGTCCCGCTTCTTCACCAAACCTCCCCCGGCGAGAGATCATGGATGCAGGAGGTGACCTCCATGACCACCAGGATCCGACTCCACGGCGGCCCCGGGGACGGTCTCACCCTCGGCGTCGCCCTGGGAGCCGGGGGGCAGCCCCCCGAGGGCATCCTGTACGACCCGCTGGCCATCAGCGTGCAGGACGCCGGGGTGCACCAGGCGTGGCCCGACAGCGCCGCGTACTACAAGCGCCTCGAGCACATGGCCGACGAGCCGTGGGACTACGAGTACGAGAGCGAGGCCACCGCTCCCCTGGAGTGACCGGCCGGCGTGCCGCGGACCGCACCCGGGACCCTCCCGGGCCGTCTCCCGCGGCGGCCGGACGTGGCACGGGCGAATGCCGCCGTTTTGGCCGGGCGCCCCGGCCTCCGTAGAGTTCCGCAGGACACCAGTGGGAACACACGATCCAGGGAACGACGGCGGGCATGACGGCGACCGAGAACGAGCAGAGCACGGCCACGGCCCGGGACGGCGTCCCCGGCATCGACCCGGTACGCCTGGAACTGTGCCTCAGCGTGCTGAGGGAACTCGACGAGCTTCCGCTGGACCACCCCGACGCGATCACCGTGCGCAGGGCCACGGCCGGCATCTACCGGAACGTGAAGCAGCGCCGCCGCCAGGAGCGGCGTTCCGCCAAGACGGCCCACGACAAGTCCGTCACCGAGGCCACGGCCACCGGCTCCGCGGAACGCATCGACGACGAGACGCAGGGCCTGCTGCCGTCCTCCTCGACGCTCGGCGAGATCGCCGGCATCCTGCAGCGGCCGCGCTCCTGCTACGTGTGCAAGAGCCGCTACGTCGAGGTCGACGCCTTCTACCACCAGCTGTGCCGGGAATGCGCGGCCCTCAACCGCGCCCGGCGCGACGCGCGCGCCGACCTGACCGGCCGGCGCGCCCTGCTCACCGGCGGCCGGGCCAAGATCGGCATGTACATCGCCCTGCGGCTGCTGCGTGACGGCGCCCACACCACCATCACCACGCGGTTCCCCGCGGACGCCATCCGCCGCTTCAAGGCGATGCCGGACAGCGACGAGTGGATCCACCGCCTCAAGATCGTCGGGGTGGACCTCCGCGACCCGGCCCAGGTGGTGGCGCTCGCCGACTCCGTGGCCGCCGAGGGTCCCCTGGACATCCTGGTCAACAACGCGGCGCAGACCGTACGCCGCTCCCCCGCCGCGTACGCGGAGCTGGTGGCCGCCGAGTCCGCGCCGCTCCCGGCCGGGGCCCTGCCGGCCTCGGAGGTCTTCGGCGCCTTCGGCAGCGGCGCCCAGCCCGCGCTGCCCGCCCCGCGCGCCGAGCTGTCCGCCCGGGCCCAGGAGGTCACGGACCTGGCGCTCGTGAGCGGTTCGGCCTCGCTCGCCCGGATCGAGGCCGGCACGGCGATCGACGCCGGTGGGCTGATCCCCGACCTGGACGCGGAGAACAGCTGGACCCGCGCCGTGGGCCAGGTCGACCCGGTCGAGATGCTCGAAGTGCAGCTGTGCAACGAGACCGCGCCGTTCATCCTGGTCAGCAGGCTGCGCCCGGCGATGGCCGCCGCCGCTGCCCGCCGCAAGTACGTGGTGAACGTCTCCGCGATGGAGGGCAAGTTCACCCGCGGCTACAAGGGCGCGGGCCATCCGCACACCAACATGGCCAAGGCCGCGCTCAACATGCTGACCCGCACCAGCGCCCGGGAGATGCTGGAGACCGACGGCATCCTGATGACCAGCGTCGACACCGGCTGGATCACCGACGAGCGCCCGCACCCGGACAAGGTCCGCATGGCCGAGGAGGGCTTCCACGCCCCGCTGGACCTGATCGACGGCGCTGCCCGGGTGTACGACCCGATCGTCCGCGGCGAGCAGGGCGAGGACCTGTTCGGGGTCTTCCTCAAGGACTACGCGCCGACCGACTGGTGAGGGCCCCGGCACCGTCCCCCAGGGCCATGTGACGGCCCGTTGCGGGACAGGTGGGACAGGCGGGGCGGCCGGTCCGCGGCTACGATCGAAGCGTGGCCGAGCGAGGTTCCGCGCCCACCGCGCCCAAGCTCGTGCTCGAGACCGACGGGGACACCCGGATCCTGGTCCCGGGTCGGGACTACCACGTCGGTCGCGACCCCGACGGCGACATCGTCCTCGACGACCCCCGGGTGTCGTGGCACCACGCGGTGATCCGCCCCGCGGGCGACAGCTGGATGCTGCACGACGTGGGCAGTACCAACGGCACCTTCGTCAACGGCCGGGAGGTCCGGCAGTGGGGCATCGGCCCGGGCAGCGTCATCCGCTTCGGCCACGCCGAGCAGGGGCCGTGCGCCCGGCTGAGCAGCGCCGAGGCACCCACCGGGGTCTACCGCGCGCCGCCCGTGTCCTCCCCCGCGGCGACCGGCACCTTCCGCCGCCCGACGTCGGTGCGGTCGCTGCCGCACCGCACGATCCACATCGGCCGCGCCTCCGACAACGACCTGGTCGTCTCGGACCTGCTGGTCTCCCGCCACCACGCCGAGCTGCGGTCGCTGCCGGACGGCGGCTACGAGATCGTCGACCTGCACAGCCACAACGGCACCTACCTGGACGGCCAGCGCGTCGACCGGGCGGTCGTGCACCAGGGCGACATCATCGACGTCGGCCACGCGGTGTTCCGGCTGGTCGGCGACAAGCTGCAGCAGTTCACCGACACCGGGGAGGTCTCGCTCAACGTGCGCGACCTGTCGGTGCGGGTGGGCGCGGGCGGCAAGGTGCTGCTGGACGACATCAGCTTCCCCGTCGGCGAGAAGTGCCTGCTCGCGGTGGTCGGGCCGAGCGGCTCCGGCAAGTCGACGCTGCTGAACGCGCTGACCGGGCTGCGCCCGGCGGACCAGGGCACGGTGCTCTACGACGGCCGCGACCTGTACCGGGAGTACGCGGACCTGCGCCAGCGCATCGGCCTCGTCCCGCAGGACGACATCCTGCACCAGCAGCTGCCCGTGGGCCGCGCCCTGTCCTACGCCGCCGAGCTCCGCTTCCCCGGCGACACCGCCAAGGAGGAGCGGCAGGCCAGGGTGGACGAGGTGATCGCCGAACTGGGCCTGGAGGCCCGGGTGCGGCAGCCGGTGCACACGCTCTCCGGTGGCCAGCGCAAGCGGGTGAGCGTCGCCCTGGAGCTGCTGACCAAGCCCTCGCTGCTCTTCCTGGACGAGCCGACCTCGGGCCTGGACCCGGGGATGGACCGTTCGGTGATGACGATGCTGCGCGAACTCGCCGACGACGGCCGCACGGTGATCGTGGTGACGCACAGCGTGCTGAGCCTGGAGGTCTGCGACCGCCTGCTGGTGATGGCCCCCGGCGGGCGCATGGCCTACTACGGGCCGCCGTCCAAGACCCTCCCCTTCTTCGGCTTCCGGCAGTGGCCGGAGGCCTTCGAGGCGTTCGAGCACGAGGAGAACCGCGACTGGGCGGGCCAGTACGAGGCCTCGCCGCTCTACGACGAGTACATCGCGGCGGCGCTGGAACCCGCGGGCCCCGAGGCGCCGGCGGAGCTCGAACCCCTCGCGCCGCCCAAGCCCCAGGGCTGGGGCGGCCAGTTGTGGACGCTGGTGCGCCGCTACACGGCGTCGCTGGCCGCCGACCGCACCTTCCTGGCGATCATGGTGGCGCTGCCCTTCGTGATGGGCGGGATGGCACGCGCCCTGGCCGGCGGTTCGCTGGGCCGCAACAACGCGCTCAACGTGCTGCTGATCCTGTGCGTCGGCTCGGTGCTCACCGGGGCCGCGAACGCGGTCCGCGAGCTGGTCAAGGAACGTGTGATCTACCGGCGGGAACGGGCCGTGGGCCTGTCCCGCTCGGCGTACCTGGCGTCCAAGGTCGTGGTGCTGGGGCTGATCACCGTCGCGCAGGCGGTGGTCCTGACGATGGTCGCGCTCGTCGGAGTGCGTCTGAGACCCCAGGGCGGCAGCGGGGTCCTGATGCCGCCGTTGCTGGAGATCACCCTGGCGGTGGCACTGCTGGCGTTCACCTCGATGATGCTCGGGCTGCTGATCTCGGCCCTGGTGCGCAAGGAGGAGGTGACCATGCCGCTGCTGGTGCTGCTCGCCATCGTGCAGGTCGTCTTCTGCGGTGCGCTGCTCCCCCTGCACGGGGTTCCGGGCCTGGAGCAGGTGGCCTGGCTCGTGCCGTCGCGCTGGGCACTGGGCGCGATGGCCGCGACGCTGGACCTGCATGCCATCACACCGGGCAACGTGACGTCGGACCCGCTGTTCCGGTCCGTCCCCTCGATGTGGCTCCTGGACATGGGCATGCTCGTGGTGCTGTCGGCGGTCTTCGGGCTCGTCGTCACCAGGCTGCTGCGGCGCCAGGAGCCGGCCGTCATGCGGAGGTAGGCCCTGATGTACGAGCCGGAGTTCGTCCCGACCCACGTCGCCCCGGCCGCGGGGCTCCCCACCTGGCGGGCGCCGGACGACTCCAGCCCCTCCGCCGGGCTGGACCCGCTGCTGCCGGTGCGGGTGACCGAGCACCGGGGCGACTGGGCGCGGATCGTGTGCTCCAACGGCTGGTCCGCGTGGGTGGACGGGCGTCTGCTGATCACGGTCCCGCAGGGACCCCCGGCTGTCGGCGGCTCCCCGGCCCGCACCGCGGACGCCCGGCCCCTGCTGGGCCGGCTGGTGGAGGCGCTCGACTCGTACCAGGCCATGGTGCAGGACCTCGCGGCCGGCCGGATCGACCTGGAGACCTTCGACCGAGGCACGAGCGGCATCCGGATCGGCGCCGTCGTCGACGGCGACGCGGTCTGGCTCTTCGACGCCGAGCACGACCGCTGGTGCTACTGCGACGGCACCCGCATGGCCACGTACGCCTCCTCCTCACCCCCCGCCATGCGCCCGGGCGAACCCGTTCCCCCGGCCGGGTCCCCGCCGGGCAGCGACTCCTCCCCGACCCAGACCCATCCCATCCCCTGGACGGGCGAACCCTGACGGGAACGTGGGACCCCGGACCGGGGGCGTCGTCAGCGGGCCGGGGCGTCCCGGCGGGCGGGGCGGGCGCGGGCCAGGAGGCCGGCGGCCATGCTGCCGAGGAGACCGGCGGCCACACCCCACAGGGCGGCGATGCCGATCGCGGGGAGCAGGTTCGGGAGCAGCACGATGGAACCGCCGAGGCCGCCGGTGTCGGAGGGGTCCCCGATGCCGAACAGCGACAGGCCGTAGTGCGCGTCGATCCTGGTGAGCACGCCGATCAGCAGCATCGCCACCGCCGACGCCACCGCCAGGTGGACGGCGTTGCGCACGTGCCCCGTGCCGGGCGGTGCGCGCCGGGCGGTGGCCCAGCCGGCGCCCAGCATGGCGACGGCGGCGGCGACCACCAGCCACCACGCCCTCCCGTCGTGCTCGGACAAGGCCCCGAGGTCGAGGGTGACGTCCCCGTCCCCGCTGCGCAGCACGGCCGCCAGCGCCTCCGGCATCGGCACGCCGAGCGCCCCCTGCACGGAACCGTGCCACGAGGCGCCCATGCCGAGGCCGAGGGCGAGCCAGGCGACGTTCGGCAGGCCGAGGAAGACGACGGCGAAGCTGTCGGCGGGCTCCGCGCGGGTGAAGGCCGTGACCACCGCGATCACGGCGCCGACGACCACGTAGGCGAGCAGGACGCCCACCATGGCCCGGGCGGCCGGCCGGACGACGGTGTGGGCGGGCACCAGCCGGGAGGGCAGCGGCGCCCTCCGCGACACGGCGAAGGCCAGGACGAGGACGACCGCCAGCCAGAGCAGCCCGGCGACGACCGTGACCGGTACGTCGGCGCGGAAACCGATGGTGGGGGTGACGCCGAACAGGTCGCCGAGGTCGTTGAGGAACTCCTCCCCCGTGGAGATGGTGAAGGTGTGGCGTGCGCCGAGGGCGATCAGCAGCGTGGCGAGGGCCCACAGCACGCCCGTCCGGACGAAGAGCCACGTCATCCGGCGTCCGGGGAACACCGCGTGCCGGCGCAGCGGCCGTACGACCACGTAAGCGGTGACGAGGGCCCCGGCGAGGGCGACGGACAGCGGGAAGACGGTCACCGCGGCGTCCGACCGGGCGATGGCGCCCGCGCCGCCCTCGAGGCCGACGCGTCCCCCGACGGCCATGACCACGGTGGCCGCGATGACGGGCAGGAACGCGCCCTGCGGCAGCTCGGAGGCCCCCGCGAGCCAGAGGCCCAGGGCCGCCACGACCACCATGACGACGTACCCGGCCACGACCGCCGCGAGCGCGTGCAGCCAGCCGTGGGCGAACCCCGGGGCGGGGGGCGGGGCGGAGGGCGGATGCCGGGTCACGGTGTCAGGCTAAGCAGCGCGGCGGCAGCCCGCCCGTCCGGAATGTCCCGGCTTGCGGCCGGGTCGGAGGGTGGACGGAGAATGCGGGAGTGACCTCACCCCCGCCCCAGGAGCCACCCGGAGCCCCCGGCCCCCGCCCCGGTCAGGACCCGCCCGCGCACGCGCGCCGCAGGTGGTGGACGTCGAGCGCCGGACTGTCGGCGATCGCGGCGCTGGGGGCCGCGGCGCTCGTCCTGGCGGTCTTCCTGGCCACGCGGGGCGGTGACGGAGGCACCGGCGCCCCGGAGGCGAGCCGGACGCCCCCCGGGCCGCAGATCGTGCTGCAGCCGGCCCAGGTGGCGGGGCTCGACGCCTTCACCGCGGGCACGGCCAGGGAGTTCCCGCCCGCGGACGCCCCGGCGCCCACGCTGGCCCCCAAACTCTCCGACACCTACGGGGCGCCCAGCGTCTCCGGCGGTACGCGCGCCCTGTACGGCGGCACCAAGGGCGCGTCCTCGTGCGACGTCGCCGAGCAGACCGAGTACCTGACCGCGGACCCCGCCAAGGCGGCCGCGTTCGCCCGGGTAGCGGTCATCGACGCCGACGGTATCGGGCGCTACCTGAAGTCGCTGACCCCGGCGCTGCTGCGCGCCGACACCCGGGTCACCGACCACGGCTTCGCGGACGGCTCCGCGACCTCCTTCGCGGCGGTGCTGGAGACCGGCACGGCGGTGCTCGTGGACGACCGCGGCGTACCCCGGGTGCGCTGCGCGGGCGGCAATCCGCTGTCGGCACCGAAGGCGGTGAAGGGCGCCGGCCACACCGGGCAGCCGTGGCCGGGCTTCCAGGCGTCGGAGGTGGTCGCGGTGCGACCCGCCCCACGGACGCACACGTCGTTCGTCCTGTACGACGCGGGTCGCGACGAGCTCTTCCGCCGGCCGGTGGGCACGCGGGGCGCCGACGACACCTGGGTCGGGTGAGCCGGGCCGCCGGAGTCGGGCGGGGGATCGGCCCAGGGACCTTGCGGAGCGCTACAGGCAGTTGCCCGCGGTGCTCGGCGGGGAGCCGTCGCGTCCCGGACACGTGGCCGAGTTCCGTCGGCCGGCCGGGGTCTCGGGGCGCATCCCTGAGGGCCCGCCGTGCCCTCAGGAGTGCTCCTGCAGGCGGGGGCCGTACATGTCGAGCATCCTGGCCCGGGCGGAGCCCAGCCGCTGGGCGATGGTCTGGGCGGCGGCCAGCACGATGGCCTGGCCCAGCACGGGGTTCTCCCGGCACAGGTCGCGGATCTCGGCCCCGCTGAACTCGTACGCGCCCACCGAGCCCAGGGCGTGGGCGCCGACCTGCCAGCGGTAGGGAGGGAACAGCCAGGACCAGCCGACGAGTTCGCCCGGGCCCAGGGTCTCGACGGAGACCGCACCGCGCCCGGGGACGTCCATGTCGATGGAGACGGCCCCCGACTCGACCACCCAGAACCGGTCGGCGAATCTGCCCTCGTCGCAGATGCGCCAGCTCTGCGGGAAGCTGACCTTCCTGGCGTGCTCGAGGAAGGCCCGGCGGTGGGCCGGCGGGAGTGAGTCCAGCATGGTCACCGTGCTGCTCATCGGCGCATCCTCCTGCTCCCTTCCACACCCCCTGACCTCAGGGTACGGTCACGGACCGGCCGTCGCAGGGAGGTGACCGGCCAACCAGTCGCGCGCCAGGTGCGCCACCTCGTCGAGTGCTCCGGGCTCCTCGAAGAGGTGGGTCGCGCCGGGCACCACGTGGAGCAGGCTGGGGCAGCCGAGCGCTTCCTGGGCACGCCGGTTGAGCTCCAGGACGGTGGTGTCCCGGCCGCCGACGATGAGCAGGGTGGGCGCCCTGACCTCGCCGAGCCGTGGCATGGCCAGGTCGGGACGGCCGCCCCGGGAGACCACCGAGGAGACGGACGGGGCGGCCCGCGGGTCGGCCGCGGCCCACAGCGCGGCGGCGGCGCCCGTGCTGGCCCCGAAGTAGGCGAGCGGCAGGTTCTCGCCGCGGGCCCACTCGGTGACGTCGACCAGGCGGGCGGCGAGCAGTTCGACGTCGAAGACGTTGGCCCGGTCCGCCTCCTCGGCGGTGGTGAGGAGGTCGAACAGGAGGGTGCCGAGGCCCGCCTGGCCGAGGGCGGCGGCGACGGCGCGGTTGCGCGGGCTGTGCCGGCTGCTGCCGGTGCCGTGGGCGAAGACCACCAGGGCCCTCGCGTCGGCGGGCATGGCCAGCGTCCCGGCGAGCCGCACCCGCGTCCCGCCCCCCACGGCGAGCTCCACCTCGGTGGTCCGCGGTCCCCGGGCGGCGGCCTGTTTGAGCAGGCCGGACACCTCGTCGTCGGCGGTCTGGGAGAAGTCGTGGTACCACTCCCCCACCGCGAAGAAGGCGCTCGGCGCCGACAGGCACACCACGTCGTCGGCGGCGTGCCGCAGTGCGGGCAGCGACTGGGGCGAGGCCACGGGCACGGCGAGCACGACCCGGGCGGCGCCCTGTGCGCGGGCCACCTCGCAGGCGGCGAGGGCGGTGGCGCCGGTGGCGACGCCGTCGTCGACGACGAGCACCGTGCGACCGGCCAGCGGGGTCCGCGGGCGCCCCTCGCGGAAGCGGTGCGCCTGCCGGGCCAGCTCGGCCTCCTCGCGGTGCTCGACGGTGTCGATGTCGGCGCGGGAGACGTGGCTCATGCGGACGATGTCGTCGCTCAGCACCTTGGCGCCGCCCTCGCCTATGGCGCCGAAGCCGAGTTCCCGGTGGTACGGGACGCCCAGCTTGCGGACGACGATCACGTCCAGGGGGGCGTGCAGGGCCTGTGCGACCTCGTAGGCGACGACCACGCCGCCACGCGGCAGGCCCAGCACGATGGGGTTGTCGAAGTCCAGATGCCGCAGCCGCTCGGCGAGCTGCCGTCCGGCATCCGCGCGGTCTGTGAAGTGCATGGTTCCACCCCCGCGAGCGGGGAGATGCGGGACTCCTTACGACCTACCCTGAATAGGGACCAGCAAGCAACCGGCAGGGACCGAGCGATGTCCGTGCTCGTGGGAACCTCGGGGTGGCAGTACCGGGACTGGCGCGGCGTGCTGTACCCGCCCCAGGTGCCGCAGCGGCTGTGGCTGGAGGAGTACGCGCGCCGGTTCGGCACGGTCGAGAGCAACAACGCCTTCTACCGGCTGCCCTCCCGGGAGACCTTCGCGGCCTGGCGCGAGCACACGCCCGAGGGGTTCGTCATGGCGGTCAAGGCCAGCCGCTACCTGACCCACATGAAGCGGCTGCGCGACCCGCAGGAGCCGGTGCGCCGGCTGCTGACGCACGCGGAGGGGCTCGGCGACCGGCTCGGTCCGGTGCTGCTGCAGCTGCCGCCGAACCTGAGGGCCGACGCCCGCGTCCTGGAAGCGTGCCTGCGCTGCTTCCCGGCGGACGTGCGGGTGGCCGTCGAGCCGCGGCACGCCTCCTGGTGGACCCCCGAGATCCGCGCGCTGCTGAGGCGCCGCGGGGCCGCACTGTGCTGGGCCGACCGGCGGGCACGTCCGGCGACGCCGTTGTGGCGCACCGCGGACTGGGGCTACGTACGCTTCCATGAGGGCATCGCCCGGCCGTGGCCCCGCTACGGGTCCCGGGCGCTGACCACCTGGGCACACCGCATCGCGGACACCTGGCCGGAGGGCTCCGACGTGTTTGTGTACTTCAACAACGACCCCGGCGGGGCGGCCGTCCTGGACGCCGAGGCCTTCCGCGACGCGGTCCGCCAGGTGCGGCCCTCGTGATCCGGCGGCGGGTCGTGGTGACGGGTGACGTCCAGGGGGTGTACTTCCGGGACACCTGCCGTACGACCGCGGGCGGGGCCGGCGTCGCCGGGTGGGTCCGCAACCGGCCGGACGGCACGGTCGAGGCGGTCTTCGAGGGCCCGCGCGAGGCGGTGGAGGAGATGGTGGCCTGGTCGCACGAGGGCTCGCCGCTGTCCATCGTGGACCGCGTGGAGGTCGTGGAGGAGGAGCCGGAGGGGCTCACCGGCTTCGAGATCCGTCCGACCCCGTGGCGCGACTGAGAGCCCGCTCGACGAGGGAGTCCAGCCGCCCACGGTGGGCGCCGCGCCAGTAGATCCGGGCGCAGTCCGCACAGCGTGCGAAGACCTCCTGGGTCCGGCGGGTGCCCGGCTCCAGGAGGTGGGCGATCTCGTCCTTGGCCACCGGAACGAGTACGCCGTTGCAGGCGGTGCAGCGGGTCCACGGCGCCAGGGGCGGGGCGAACCGGTCCAGGACGTCGGCCAGTTGCTCGTCGGCACGGTCGCCGCGCACATAGGCCCCGCGACGCAGCGCCCGGCGCGCGAGCAGGCCGCGGTCACGGGTCAGCAGCACCCGGCCTTCGGCGTTCGCCCGGGCCACCAGCGTCACGTCGTCGAGGTCGTTGCCGTACGCCGTGTCCAGGCCGAGGACGCGCATGCGCCGGGCGAGCTTGCCCAGGTGCACGTCGAGCAGGTACGCGGCCGCCGCCGGCTGGGGCCTGGCCACGGCGGCGACCTCGACCAGCTCACCGCCGTGCGGCCGGTACGCGGGTCCGACCGGACGCCCGTCCGCCGTCATCGCGCCGACCTCGGTCGGCGGCACGCCCACCGACTGCACGACGTGCCCGAGCGTGGACACCCCGTCGGCCGCCACCCGCACCTCCCGTCCGCGCAGCGGCGCGGCGAGGAACGTCACCAGCTCCGCCGCGAACCGCAACCGCAGCGCGGGCCACGGCCGGGGCCACGGCAGCGGCGCCCGGGCGTCGTCAGCCATGACGCCGCAGACCCTCGAGGTCGACCGGCGGAAGGTACTCGCGCACCAGGCTCCGCTCCCACCAGGCACCGGTGGCGCGCCGGGTGCGCCGGTCCGTGAAGCGGTAGTGGTAGAGGCGGGCGCGGACGTAGGTGGGCGGGGCGTCCGGGAAGGGGTTGCTGCGCAGCAGCCGGAGCGTGCGGGGGTCGTTCTCCAGGAGCTTGCCGACGAACGGGATGAACCAGCTCCACGCGTAGGCCGAGGAGATCCCGGCGAACCACATCATCCAGTCCAGGCGCAGGTGGTACGGGGCGAACTGGCGGGGCAGCCGGTGCCGGTCGGTGGGCTTCCCCTTGAAGCCGTACTCCTTCCACACGGTGCCGGGACCGGGTTCGGCGGCGTCGGTGCCCTCGACGACGACCTCCAGGCGCATCCGGTTGATGCTGCCGAAGGCACCGTAGGAGTTGACCAGGTGCAGCCGGTTGAAGGAGACGTTCATCATCTGGCCGCGGGAGAGCAGGTTGCGGGCCGGCCAGTAACTGAGGACGGCCACCAGGACGGTTGCGGCGATCACCAGGGCCGCGTACCAGTCGGGCGGTGGGACGGACGCCGCGGCCGGCGGCGCGGCGGCGTACGAGCCGTCGAGCGCGGCGACGGCGAGGACGATCGTCAGCCAGTTCAGCCAGGCGAAGTTGCCCGAGAGCACGAGCCACAGCTGGGTGACGATGACGACGCAGGCGGCGACGCTCGCCACCGGTTGCGGGGTGAACAGGGCGACGGGCACGACCAGCTGGGCGAAGTGGTTGGCGGCGGTCTCCGCCCGGTGCGCCCCGCGCGGCAGATGGTGGAAGAACCAGCTGAGCGGGCCGGGCATGGGCTGCGTCTCGTGGTGGTAGTACAGGCAGGTCAGGTCGCGCCAGCAGGCGTCGCCGCGCATCTTGATCAGCCCGGCGCCGAACTCGACGCGGAAGAGCAGCCAGCGCATCAGCCACAGGATCAGCACGGGCGGCCCGGTGTCGTCGTTGCCGAGGAACACCGCCAGGAAGCCGGCCTCCAGCAGCAGGGACTCCCAGCCGAACGCGTACCACGTCTGGCCGACGTTGACGATCGACAGGTAGAGCAGCCACAGCACCGCCCAGATCAGCATGGCGGCCCACAGCGGCACGAGGTCGGTGGCGCCCGCCACGACGGCGGCGGACAGCGCGACGCCGCCCCACGCGACGGCGGCGAAGAGGCGGTCGGAGTAGCGGAGGTGGAACAGGCTCGGCGCCTGGCGCAGCGACACGCGCCGCAGGAAGTCCGGGACGGGCAGCAGTCCGTGCTCGCCGATGAGGGCGCGGAACTGGTTGGCGGCGGTGAGGAAGGCGACCAGGTAGAGCACGCCGAGGCCGCGCTGGACGACGACGCGGCTCAGCCAGTAGTCGGGTGCCGTGAACCACTCCATGGCCGCTTCTCTAGTGCCCCGCCGGGGTGTCCGCGACCCGGCGGGACGGTGGCGGGGCGAGGTTCATCCGATGGGACGCGGCGGGCGCGCGCTACTGGTGGTCGGCGACGAGGGAGAGCAGTCCGCCCTCAGGGTCGCGGATGCCCGCGACCCTGCCGTAGGCGCTGTCAAGGGGTTCGCCCGTCACCTCGCCGCCGAGGTCCTTGGCGCGCCGGACGGCCTCGTCGACGTCGGCGACGGTGAAGAAGACGTGCCACCGCGGCCGGACCTTGGGGTCGGCCGCGGCCTCCACGCCGCCGCCGCGGATGCCCGCGACGCTGTGCCCGTCGACGTAGAGGACGACGCGGTCGTTCTCCCACTCCACGACGTAGCGGGGGCCGCGCCGGTCCCAGTGGAAGACCTCGCCGTAGAACAGGGCCGCGGCGAAGGCGTCGCGGGTGCGCAGCTCGATCCAGGACGGGGCGCCGTGCATCCGCAGCTTGCGGGCGGGGCCGTGCTCGCCCTCCCAGATGCCGAAGGAGGCGCCCATGGAGTCGGCGACCAGGGCGAGCCGCCCGGCGTCGAAGTCGAGCGGGCCGACGGCCACCGTGCCGCCGCGGTCACGGATGTCGGAGGCGGCGGCGTCGGCGCTCTCCACCCCGAAGTACGTGGTCCAGGAGACCGAGGTCTCCCAGTCCCGGGCGATGGCCCCGATGCCGGCGACCTCCGTGCCGTTCACGAGTGCGCGTTCGTACGGGCCCCACCGTGAGGGCCCGGGTTCGAACTCCCAGCCGAGCAGTGGTCCGTAGAACGCCTTCGCCACGTCCAGGTCGCGTGCCATCAGGCTGACCCAGCACGGGGCGCCCGCCACACAGCAGATCTTCGTGGTGGACACGTACCGGCCTCCTTGTCCTGCCCCGTTCCCAGAATGGCGGCAGCGGGACCGGGGGGCATCTCCGGCGGTCCGTCGTACGTACCGGTCGCCGGGCGCCACGTGCTCCGGCGCGGCGGGTCAGTGGCCGAACAGGTGCATGCCCCGGCGGCGGGACGCGGTCGTGGGGGTCTTCTGCGTGGTGACCGCCTCGTCGTCGGTCCTGGCGGTGCTGGCGGCGGGGGCGGTGCCGGCGGCGGCCTCGGGCGCCTGCTCGGCGGCACGGGCCCGGCGGCGCAACCGGCGCAGCTCCGCGCGGCGGCTGCGCTCACGTCCGGCGCCGGCCAGGGCGATGACCGAGGCCAGGCAGAACACCAGGGCGAGCGCGAGACCGGCGAGGAACGCGCCGAGGGTGTTGACGGTGGCGATGTCCGAGCCGAACAGCGTCACGGTGTAGTCGGGTCCTCCCCCGAGGTTCTCCGCGATCAGGAGTCCGGTGAAGGCGGCGGTTGCGCCCATGAGCACGAGTCCCAGCAGCAGCATCGTGTCCTCCTCGATGTCGGGCGTGATACGGGCCCTCACGCTGCGCCTACCCCGGGTACGGTCACGGATGCGTACGGCGTGCCTCGCGCAGGAAGCGCCGCAGCCGGGTGAGCGGCCAGGCGTTCACGACGTCGTCCTCGGTGAGCCAGCCGCGCTGGGCGGTGCCGACGCCGTAGCGCATGTAGTCCAGGTGGACGGTGGAGTGCGCGTCGCTGTCGACGGCGAACTTCACGCCGTGCCGGCGGGCCCGCAGGATCAGTTCGTCGCCGAGGTCGAGCCGGTCGGGCTGGGCGTTGACCTCCAGCGCGGTGCCGGTGCGGGCGCAGGCGGCGAAGACCTCGTCGAGGTCGGCGTCGATGCCCGGGCGTCTGCCCAGCAGGCGGGTGGTGGGATGTCCGATGATGTTGACGTACGGGTTCTCGGCGGCGCGCACCAGGCGCCGGGTGAGGGCGTCCCGGTCCTGGTTGAAGTGGGAGTGGATCGAGGCGACGCACAGGTCGAAGCCGGCCAGGAACTCGTCCGGCCAGTCCACGCCCCCGTCGGGGTCGATGTTGAGTTCGGTGCCGTGCAGGACGCGCATGCCCTTGTGGGTGCGGTCCAGGCGGCGGACCTGCTCCCGCTGGGCGAGGATCTTCGCATCGGTCATGCGCTGCATGTACAGGTTGGGCGCGTGGTCGGTGACCGCGTAGTAGGCGTAGCCGCGCGCCGCCGCCGCGGCCACCATCTCCTCCAGGCCGGCGAGGCCGTCGGTGAGGTCGGTGTGGGTGTGCAGGTCGCCGCGGACGGCACGCGGCGCGAGCGGCTCGGGGAGCTCCCCGGCCAGCCCCGCCTGGATCTCGCCCCGGTCCTCGCGCAGGGTGGGCGGTATCCAGGGCAGGCCGAGCCGGGCGTACACCTCCTCCTCGGTCCGGGAGACGACCCGCTCGCCGGTCGCGGTGTCGAAGAGCCCGTACTCGGAGAGCTTGAGGCCGTGGTGGACGGCCATCTGCCGGGTGCGGATGTTGTGGGCCTTGGAGCCGGTGAAGTACTGCAGCGCCGCGCCCCAGGAGTCGGGGGGCACCACCCGCAGGTCGACCTGGAGCCCCTTGGTGGTGCGGATCGAGGTCTTCTTCCCGCCCCGCACGATGACCTCGGCGGTGGTCGGCATCCGGGTGAACGCGTCCATGAAGCGCCCGGACCGGTCGGCGGCGACGAGGACGTCGACGTCGCCGACGGTCTCCCGCATGCGGCGCAGCGAGCCGGCGTACGTGCAGCGGTCGCAGCTGGGGAGCGCGGAGAGCTCGGCGACGACCTCCTCGGCGACCTCCGTGGCGACGTTGAGCGGGACCCGGCCGCCCGAGGACTGCAGCAGGCCGATGCCGTGCAGGATGTTCTCCTCGGTGCGGGCGCCGAAGCCGGGCAGGTCGCGCAGGCGTTCGGCGCGGATGGCGTCCGCGAGCTCCTGCACCGAGGCGATGTGCAGTTCCTCGTAGAGCATCATGGCCCGTTTGGGGCCGAGCATCGGGATCGCGGTCATCTCCCGCACGCCCGCGGGGATGCGGGCGCGCAGTTCCTCCACGGCGGGGACGCTGCCGGTGCGCAGGTACTCGGTGACCTTCTCGGCCACGGACCTCCCCACGTTGGGGATCTTCCGCAGCTCCTTGTCGTCGAGCCGGGACACGTCCTCGTGGTGGCCGCCGATGGCGCGGGCGGCCTTCTCGTAGGCGCGCGCCTTGTAGGCGTCGCCGCCGGTGATCCGGACGAGGTCGGCGTACTCGCGGAGCAGGGCTTCGACCTCGTCGTTGGCCCTGGCCATGTGGGGCCCCTTCCCGTGGCACGCCGTGGGCTAACCGCCCCGGGCCGTCCTTCCCCTCGCGGCCCGAGGGGCGATGAGGCACCGTGGAGGGGCGGCGGAACCGCCCGTCCCACCGATCAGGGAGGCCCCATGACCGACCACACGTACCGGGTGACCGAGATCGTCGGCTCGTCCAGCGAGGGCCTGGACGCCGCCATCCGCAACGGGCTCAGCCGGGCCTCGGAGACCCTGCGCAACCTCGACTGGTTCGAGGTGACGCAGATCCGCGGTCACCTGGCGGACGGGCAGGTCGGGCACTACCAGGTCGGGCTGAAGGTCGGCTTCAGGATCGAGGAGAACGGCTGAGCGACTGTCGTACCCGTCGGGCAGCATGGGGCCCACCGGTGCCGGCACCGGGCGGGCCACTTCGACGGAGGCACACCATGGTCGCGTTCCAGCTCACGATCGACTGCGCGGACCCTGAGGCGCAGGCGCGCTTCTGGGCGGACGCGCTGCGCTACCGGCCGGAGGACGCGCCGGGCGGTTTCGCCACCTGGCGGGAGTACTGGCTCTCCGTCGGTGTGCCCGAGGAGGAGCTCGGCGACGGGGAGTGCTGCGACTCCATCGTGGACCCGGAGGGTGACGGGCCCCGGATCTGGTTCCAGCAGGTGCCCGAGGGCAAGGTGGTCAAGAACCGGCTCCATCTCGACGTCAAGGTGGGCGGCGACCGGGCCGAGGTGCCCCTGGAGACGCGCAGGGAGCGGGTCGAGGCCGAGGCCGGCCGGCTGGTCGCGGCGGGGGCGTCCCGGCTGCGCGTGCTCGCCGAACCGGGCGTCGACCACTACGGCGTGGTGATGCGGGACCCGGAGGGCAACGAGTTCTGCGTCGCGTAGCCGGTGACCGGCCGCCGGATCACGTTGCCTGCCCCAAACGGCGCATTTAGGCTCGGAACGACGGGGTGACACGGCGGTGCGGACCGCCGCCACGACCAGCACCGGATCCCGCCGGGAAGAGGGGCAGTGGCATGCCTGCGACCAAGAAGATCCTGGTCATCGTGACGAACGTCGACGAGTACGAGAAGGTCGGCATGCGGACCGGGTTGTGGCTCGGGGAGCTGACGCACTTCTGGGACGTGGTCGAGCAGGACGGCTACACCATGGACATCGCCAGCCCCGCGGGCGGCAAGGTCCCCCTCGACCCGGAGAGCCTCTCCCACGAGGTGCTGGGCGAACTCGGCACGGGGCGGCACTACGCCGACCGGGAGTACATGGACCTGCTCGAGGACACGTTGCCGGTCGCCGAGGTGAACCTCGAGGACTACGACGCCATTTACCTCACCGGCGGCCACGGCGTGATGTTCGACTTCCCGCAGAGCCGGGAACTGGAGGACCTGATGGCCCGGTTCTACGAGTCGGGCCGGATCGTGTCCACGGTCTGCCACGGGGCGACGGGACTGCTCAACGTGACGTTGAGCGGCGGCGACCCGCTGGTCCGTGGCAGGCGGGTGACCGGGTTCTCGTGGCCCGAGGAGGAACTCGCCCACCGGGCCGAGGCGGTGCCGTACAGCCTCCAGGACGAGTTGAGGAAGCTCGGCGCCGACTACTCCACGGCAAGGCGGCCGTTCGACACCTACGTCGTGGAGGACGGACGGCTGATCACCGGCCAGAACCCGGGCAGCGCCCGCGCGGTGGCGGAGGCGGTCGTCCGGCAACTGGAGGGGGCCTGAGCTCGGCTCCCAAGCCGCCTCCGTCAACTCGCACCGTCCGATCGCCTGACAACCTGACGAAGCGCTACTCGGGGAGGAGTTGCCGCCAACTGGGGTCCAAGGCGATCTCCTGGAGTTGGAAGATGCTCAGCGCGGGGTTTTCGCGGGTGGCGGGTATGCCATACGCGCGTGCGTTGTCGGAGGAGACCACTACGCGTAGACCGTCTTCGCGAAGGGTGTCGACGGTCCGCTCGATGGCGCCTTTGCCGCCCAGAGCGGGAGGCTTCTCGCTCGTGGTGATCCGAGTGCCGTCGGACAGCGTGCGGGCGCCGTGAAAAAGTTGGCGGATCCTCGGATCGCCGGGTTTCCACGACTGCACGTTCATCGCCACCAGGCTGGGCCCATGACCGTCGTTGAGGACGACGTGACCGAAGCCGTCGCTTCCTTGCGGATCAGAGACACTCATTCTCTTCGGCACGAGCCGCTGCAGCGTATCGGTGATCTGCTGTGCGCTGATCTTCCGCCCGACGGAAGGTGGCGCGGAAGGGGCGGGCAGAGCGGACAGGTAACGCTTCCAGGTGCCGGATGCGGCAATGGCCGCCAGGCGCTTCGTACTCAGCGGCGGCACGGATCGCGTGGGGGCGGTGTCCTTTTCGGTACGGGCGTTGGTTTCGCTGACGAAGACTTGTCGACCGTCCGGAGCGGTGTACAAGGCGGTCCAACGTTTGACTGCGGATGGTGTGGTGTCAGTGACGGGCGAGATGTCCACGCTCAGCTGCGCTCCGCCGCTCTGGGTGGTGTGGGTGCACTCGCTGTAGGGATGGTAGGCGGAATCCGGGCACAGGGGGACTGGTGTCCGGGTGTTGAGGGTGACCTGGACCAGCGTTACTCCGCGCCCGTCATCGAACAGGACCTGCGCGCGCGTTGACCCGCCCGCGGACACGGGCCGGTGGTTCGCCGGTTGCGCGACCTCGGAGACGCTTCCTCGGGGCAGCAGCGCGGTCAAGGCTCGCACCATGTCGTGCTGCGATCGCACTGCCGGCGCAGCAGGCTGTGCCGACCCGCTTGACGAGGTGCACCCGGTCAGGACGGACAGTCCCGCCGCGGCCGCGGCGACGACGATCGTCCAGCGCCGGGAGCCCCGTGATCGCCCGCCACCGAGGAAAGGGGTGGGCGATCCGGCGCCGCCGGACTGGGCCCGAACCACGGGACCGGAGGCCGCCGCGCGACCCGTCCATTCGACAAGCATGTGTATATCCATCATTCAGGTGACGGCCGGCCACGCCCTGGGATAAGGATTTCCGGGGCTCAGCGCTGTGGGACCGCTCGCGCGAAATGCCCGGCAAGCGACAGGAACGGGGACAGGTAAAAATTCTTCGTCTTGTGCATACGCTCCCTGGGGTGCAGCCCCGTAGACAAATTGAAGGGTGCACCCCAGGTCGCACGCTATTCACTTCGGGAACAGCCTGCCGGCACTACATGCCCAGCTTGTTTCAGGCCTGCAGCGCCGAACTGAGCGTGTCATTCCACGACGTGTATGCGAAATCCACTTGGTATCCATGCATGATGTACATGGCGCTGCCCGTGTAGTTGACGCCCTGGTAGAGGTAGAAGGAGTGGCTGTTGGCGTTCCAGACCCCGGTGACCAGGTCGTTCCAGTTCTTCGCAGTGCCCCAGGGCCCCGTGGATCCCATGTTGTAGAAGTTGGGCTGACTACCCGAGAAGGCCACAACCGCGCCGGTGTAGCCGCCGTCCTGGTAGAAGTTCACCAGGCCGTTGATCCCGGATCCATTACCCGGCCCGGCTGCCTGCGCGGGGGCGGCCGAAAGTCCGGCACCCAGCACTGCGGCACCGATTACGGTCAGAGCCGCCAGGGCCTTCTTTGAACGAGTGAACACGATGACTCCATCGATCTGAGAATTCAAGTGCAGTGGAGTGCCATCGGATAGCAGCAGCACGTTGCGGCGGCACAACGCCGCCATCGGCAGAGAAGTGCCATAACGTCGCACACGTCACATACGCTCTTCAGCCGCACCGCACCTCCCGGTGCCGGGTTGGCCACCAGGCGTGAGTGACGTGCAGGTTCACCTCGTGGGTGGTTTCTGCGACTCATCGGCAGGCCTATCCGAACGCCCTCCTTTCCGGCACGATATCTAATCATGCCTGCGCAAGCAACTATCTCCCCATGGCGGCCCGGCGCGCGACCGCGTGATCCCGGTTGCGGGTCGTTGACGGGCGAAACAGCATGAAAGGGAGACCGATCTGGAGGTGGACCGGTGTCCTCACATGTTCCGGCGAACACCGCGGCGGAGTACGGCGTACTGCAGGAGCGCGGCCCCGGCCCCGTCCCCGTCGCCCTGCACGTCAACGGGGAGCGGCGGGCGGTGGACATCGAACCCCGGGTGAGCCTGCTCGACGCCCTCCGGGAGCACCTCGGTCTGACCGGTGCCAAGAAGGGCTGCGACCAGGGCACCTGCGGGGCCTGCACGGTGCTGGTGGACGGGCGGCGCGTGCTGGGCTGCCTGACGCTCGCCGTCACGTGCGAGGGCCACGAGGTCACCACCATCGAGGGGCTGGCCCGGGAGGGCCGGCTCGACCCGATGCAGGAGGCGTTCATCGCGCACGACGCCTTCCAGTGCGGCTACTGCACCCCGGGCCAGATCATGTCGGCGGTGGCGCTGCTGCGGGAGGGGCACGCCGCGGACGACGCGGAGATCAAGGAGTGGATGAGCGGCAACATCTGCCGTTGTGCCGCGTACCCCAACATCCTTGCGGCGATCCGCGCGGTCCGCGACGCGGACCCGGACGCCGCCCCCCGAACCGGCAGCGGAGCGTGACACCGTGCGGCCCATCAGCTACACCCGCGCCACGGGCACGGCGGACGCGATCGCGGCCGTCACCGCCGACCCGCGGAGCCACTTCCTGGCCGGCGGCACCACGGAGGTCGACCTGCTGCGGCAGAACGTGCTCGCGCCGCGCCGGCTCGTCGACATCAACGACCTCCCCCTGACCGAGGTGGAGGGCATGCCCGACGGCTCGCTGCGGATCGGCGCGCTGGCCCGGATGAGCCAGGTCGCCGAGGCGCCCGTCGTACGGGAGCGCTTCCCTCTCATCGCGCAGGCGCTGGAGCTCGGGGCCTCGGCCCAGCTGCGCAACATGGCGTCCATGGGCGGCAACATGATGCAGCGCGTGCGGTGCGGCTACTTCCGCGACACCGCGTCGGCCTGCAACAAGCGCGTGCCCGGCAGCGGTTGCGCGGCGATCGAGGGCACGAGCCGCGGGCACGCGGTCCTCGGCACGAGCGCGCACTGCATCGCCACCCACCCGTCGGACGTCGCCGTGGCCCTGGCGGCGCTCGACGCGAGGATCAGGACCCAGGGGCCCGGCGGTGAACGCTCCTACTCCTTCGAGGAGTTCTTCCTGCTGCCCGGCGACACCCCGGACCGGGAGCACCCGCTGGAGCACGGCGAGCTGATCACCGTGATCGAGGTGCCCTCGGTGCCCATCGCCCGCCACTCCACGTATCTGAAGGTCCGGGACCGCGAGTCGTACGAGTTCGCCCTGGTGTCGGTGGCGGCCGCGCTCGCGCTGGCGGACGGGCTGGTACTGGACGTCCGCCTCGCGCTCGGCGGGGTGGGCACCCGGCCCTGGCGGGCCGAACGCGCCGAGGAGTTCCTGCTCGGGGCACCGGCGATCGCGGAGAACTTCCACGAGGCGGCGCGGGTCGAGATGGCCGCGGCGCGCCCCACGGCGATGAACGCGTTCAAGGTCGAACTCGCCTGCCGGGCCGTGGTCCGCGCGCTCGGGACCCTCACCGGGAGCCCGTCATGACACCCGCCGTGGGACAGCCCCTGGACCGGGTCGACGGGCGCCCCAAGGTCACCGGCTCGGCACAGTACTCCGCGGAGATACCGCTGCCCGGCATGGCGTACGCCGCGCTCGTCGGGGCCCACATCGCCTGCGGGCGGATCACCTCGATCGACGCCGGCGAGGCCGAGGCCGCCGAGGGGGTCCTCGCGGTCCTCACCCACGAGAACACCCCGCCCATCGCGGCGCAGCCGCCGCTGATCCCCTCCCTGGCGGGGACGGCGGCACCCGGCCAGACCTTCTTCCCCCTGCAGGACGACGTCGTCCACTACGCGGGCCAGCACATCGCCGTCGTCGTCGCCGACACCCACGAACGGGCCCGGCACGCGGCGAGCCTGCTGCACGTGCGGTACGCGGAGGAACCGTCGGTCACCACCCTCGACCAGGGCCGGGACCTGGCCCACGTCCCCGAGGCGATCTTCGGCGGCTTCATGCCGGGGCGCATGAGCCGGGGCGACCTGCGCAAGGGGATCGACGAGGCCGAGGTACGGCTGGACGCCACCTTCACGTACGCGGCGAACAACCACAACCCCATCGAGCCGCCGGCGACCACCGCGTCCTGGGAGGGAGACGAACTCACCCTCTGGGACGCCACGCAGGGCATCACCTCGACCCAGCAGACGGTCGCGGCGCTGCTCGGCCTGCCGGTCTCCCGCGTGCGGGTCATCGGGCACTACACGGGCGGAAGTTTCGGCGGCAAGGCGATGATCTGGCACCATCCGGCCCTCGCGGCGATCGCCGCCCGGCAGGTGGGACGGCCGGTGAAGCTGGCGCTCACCCGCGAGCAGATGTTCACCTCGATGGGGCACCGCGAGGAGCAGGAGCAGACGATCATGCTCGCCGCGGCCGGGGACGGGCGGCTCACCGCGCTGCGCCACCACAAGCTCTCCCCCACCTCGCACTTCGACGAGTGGGCCGAGCCCTCACTCGGTGTCGCCTCGCAGATCTACGGGTGCCCCCACTACGAGGGCGAGTACCGGCTGTTCCGCGCGAACACCATGACGCCGACCTTCATGCGCGCACCCGGCGAGGCCTCGGGCATGTTCGCCATGGAGTGCGCGATGGACGAGCTCGCCGAACGTCTCGGGATGGACCCCCTGGAACTGCGGCTGCGCAACATCACGGCGACCGACCCGATGACGGGCGACCCGTGGTCGAGCTGGGGGCTGGAGGAGTGCTACCGCCGCGGCGCGGAGCGCTTCGGCTGGGCCGGCCGCGACCCGCGGCCGCGCTCCCGGCGCGAGGGGCACTGGCTGATCGGTACGGGCATGGCCAGCGCCGGCTACCCGGTGGCCCAGCCGGTCACGCCGCAGCGGGCCCGCGCCCGCCTCTACGCCGACGGCACGGCGCTGGTGCAGGCGGCCACCCCCGACTTCGGCACCGGCGTGGCCACGGCCATGACGCAGGTCGCCGCGGACGCCCTCGGCCTGCCGGCCGAGCGGTGCCGCTTCGAGAACGGCGACACCGCCCTCCCGCAGATCGCCGCGGCCGTCGGCTCGGCCGGCGCGGGCATGATCAGCGCGGCCGTCCACACGGCCGCGACGGCCCTGCGCGACGCGCTCGTCGCGCGGGCGGTCGCCGACGCCGAGTCACCGCTGCACGGGGCGGCCCCCGAGGCCGTCGAACTCCGGGACGGCCGCATGGTGCTCCGGGACGAGCCCGGGACGGGCGAGACCTACGCAGAGATGATGCACCGTCAGTTCCTGCCGGACGTCGAGGCCCTGGGCTCCTGGACCCCCGGCCCCGGCGCGAACGGGCACGCCATGATGACCTTCGGCGCCCAGTTCGCCGAGGTCGCCGTCGACGCCGACCTGGGCCTCGTCCGGGTCCGCCGCATGGTCGGCGCCTTCGCCCCCGGGCGGGTCCTCAATCCCAAGACCGCCCGCAGCCAGCTCGTGGGCGGCATGATCTGGGGTCTGGGCCAGGCCCTTCTCGAGGCCAACCACATGGAGGCCCGCACCGGCCGCTGGGCGGCCTCGAGCCTCGGCGACTACCTGGTCGCCGTCAACGCGGACGTACCTGACGTCGACGTCGAACTCGTCGAGGTCGAGGACACCGTCGTCAACCCCCTCGGCGTCAAGGGCGTCGGCGAGATCGGCCAGGTCGGCGCCGGCGCCGCCATCGCCAACGCCGTCCACCACGCCACGGGCCGCCGGGTCCGCAAGATGCCGATCACCATCGAGGACCTTCTCTAGGCCCGGGCCGGTGCGCGCGACGGCGCAACGGCTGCCACGCTGATGGCGCACACAGGGCCGTGAGGGCCGCGCTCAGGGGCCGGCGCCGCGGCGGCCGCGGCGGCGGATGAGGTAGCGGGCGGCCAGGGCTGCGCAGAGGAGGGCCGCGGCGATCAGCGCGTAGAGCTGGAAGCGGGTGAGCCAGGCGTAGAGGGTGCCGAGGCGGGTCCCGGCGGCGTAGGCGAGCGCGGCCCAGACGCCGACCCACAGGACCGCGCCCAGGGTGTTGCACAGCAGGAAGCGCCACCAGGGCATGCCCGCGGTGCCGGCGATGATGCCGTTGGTCTGGCGCAGGACGTCGACGAAGCGGGCGAGCAGGACGACGAGGTCGCCGCGGCGGGCGAAGAACTCCTCCCCGCGCAGGAAGCGTTCGGGGGTGAGGAGGACGTAGCGGCCCCAGCGGTGGACGAAGGCGCGGCCTCCGCTGCGGCCGATGAGGTACCCCAGGCAGTCGCCCGCGACGGCCGCGGCGACGGCGACCGCGACGACGGCGGCGATGTCCATCCGCCCGGTGCCCGCGTAGGCGGCCGCGACGACGAGGACGGTCTGACCGGGCACCGGGATGCCGCCGTTGTCGAGCAGGACGAGGACGCCGACCGCCAGGTAGCCCCAGTCGTCGAGGAGCGGAGCCAGGTGTGCGAGGGGGCCGGGGAGGGGCGGCGGGACGGCGGCCGGGGCCATGGCTCAGCCCGCGGCCTGGTCGCGGGGGTGCTCGGGGAGCGTGAGGTTGTCGCCGGTGGCCGGGTCGAAGATCTGGGCCTGGGCGGTGTCCAGCCACAGCCGCAGACGTTCCCCCTCACGCGCCCGGGTCCTGGTGGAGAGCCGGGCGACGACCTCCGGCCCGCCGGCGCCGGTGTCGGCGAGCCCTGAGTCGGCGGCGAGTTCGGCCAGTTGTTCCGCGGCGGCAGCGGCCGCCGCGCCACCGTCCTGGGCGACGTGGACGTAGACGTCGGAGCCGAGGGACTCCCGGACGTCGACGGTGACGGTGACGGTGGCGCCGCCACGGCCGGGGTCGACGAGCGCGGCGTCCTCGAAGTGCTCGGGCCGGAAGCCCGCGATGACCTCGCGCGGTGCGTCGCGGCGTGCCAGGGCGGCACGCAGGCGGTCGTCGAGCGGCAGCTCGCCGAGCGGGGTGCGCAGCCGGTCCTCCTCCACGGCGGCGGGCAGGAAGTTCATCGCGGGCGAGCCGATGAACCCGGCGACGAAGAGGTTGCGCGGCCGGTCGTACAGCTCCTGCGGCGAGCCGGTCTGCTGGACGACGCCGCCGCGCATCACGACGACGCGGTCGCCGAGGGTCATGGCCTCGGTCTGGTCGTGCGTGACGTACACCGTGGTGGTGCCCAGGCGCCGCTGCAGCCGGGCGATCTGGGTGCGCATCTGGACCCGCAGCTTGGCGTCGAGGTTGGACAGCGGCTCGTCCATCAGGAATGCCTTGGGCTCGCGGACGATGGCGCGGCCCATCGCGACGCGCTGGCGCTGCCCGCCGGAGAGGTTGGCGGGCTTGCGGTCGAGGTGGCCGGTGAGGTCGAGGACACGGGCCGCCTCCTCGACCTTCCCCCTGATGACGGCCTTGTCCACGCCGGCCAGTCGCAGGGCGAAACCCATGTTCTGGCGGACGGTCATGTGCGGGTAGAGGGCGTAGCTCTGGAAGACCATGGCGATGTCGCGGTCCTTGGGGGCCTTGTCGTTGACGACCCGGCCGCCGATGCGGAGGGTGCCCTCGGTGATGTCCTCCAGCCCGGCGATCATGTTGAGGGTGGTCGACTTGCCGCAGCCGGACGGCCCCACGAGGATCACGAACTCGCCGTCCGCGATGGCGAGGCTGACGTCGCGGACGGCGACCGCGCCGTCGGGGTAGCGCTTGGTGACGCCCTCGAGGGTGATCTCGGCCATGTGCGGTCCTTCAGCCCTTCACTGCGCCGGAGGTCAGTCCGGCCACGATGCGCCGCTGGAACAGCAGCACGAAGACGACGATCGGGACGGTGATGACCACGGCGGCCGCGGCGATCGAACCCGTGGGCTGCTGGAACTGGGAGCTGCCTGTGAAGAAGGCGATCGCCGCCGGGACGGTGCGCGCGGCGGTGGTGGAGGTCAGCGAGATCGCGAAAAGGAAGTCGTTCCAGCAGAAGATGAAGACCAGGATCGCCGTGGTGAACACCCCGGGCGCCGCGAGCGGTGCGATGACCAGCCGGAAGGCCTGGGCGGGGGTGGCCCCGTCGACCTTGGCCGCCTTCTCCAGGTCCCAGGGGATCTCGCGGAAGAAGGCCGACAGCGTGTAGATCGCCAGCGGCAGCGAGAAGGTCATGTACGGGATGATCAGCCCGGCCCAGGTGTCGAACAGCCCGAGGAAGCGCTCGATCTCGAACAGCGGCGACACCAGGGAGATCGGCGGGAACATCGCGATCAGCAGCGAGGTGCCGATCAGCAGTCCCTTGCCGGGGAAGCGCAGCCGCGCCACGGCGTAGGCGGCCATGGTGCCCAGCGTGACGGCGACGACGGTGGAGATCAGCGCGATCCCGATGGAGTTGATCAGCGCGCGGGTGAACTCGGAGGTCGCGAAGATGCCCCGGTAGTTCTCCAGCGTCCACGTGCGGGGAACGAAGCTGCCGTCGGAGAGCGTGGCCGGGTCCTTGAAGGACAGGGCGACGATCCACCACACCGGGAACAGCGCGTAGAGCACGACCACGGTGTTGACGACGCTCCAGCGGGCGATCCGGCGCCGCTGCGCCGGGCTCGTGCTCATCGTCCGGTGTCCTCCGATCCTGGGGCGGCCGTGCCGAACAGCCTGATGAAGGCGAAGGCGATGACCGCCACGCAGAGGAAGATCAGCACGGAGATCGCCGATCCGATGCCGAGGTTCAGCGCCGTGAAGAGGTTGTCGTAGCCGAGGATCGACACGGAACCGGTGCCGTTGGAGCCCTGCGTGAGCACATAGATGTTGTCGAAGATCCGGAACGCGTCGAGGGTGCGGAACAGCAGCGCCACCAGGATGGCCGGTTTCATCAGCGGCAGTGTGACGAGCCGGAAGCGCTGCCACCGGCCGGCGCCGTCGACCATGGCCGCGCGCAGGGTCTCCTCGGGCACCAGCGCCAGCCCGGCGAGCAGCAGCAGCGCCATGAAGGGCGTGGTCTTCCAGACCTCGGCCAGGATGATCAGCCCGATGGCCTTCCAGTGGTCGGTCAGCGGGGCCTCCCCCGCCGCGTCGACGAGGTAGCCGATGCCGGGGGTCCAGGCGTACTGCCAGGAGAAGGCGGCGACGACGGTCACGATGCCGTACGGCAGCAGCACCGCGGTACGCACCCCGGAGCGGCCGAGGACGGCCCGGTGCATGACGACGGCCAGGCCCATGCCGAGGGCCAGTTCCACCGCGACGGAGACGACGGTGATCAGGCAGGTCACCCAGAACGCCTCCCACCAGAACCCGGAGCTCAGGACCGCCGCGTAGTTGTCCAGGCCCACGAAGCGGGCCAGCTGCGGGAAGCGCAGGTCGTAGCGGTGCAGGGACAGGTAGACGGCGTAGAGCACGGGGTAGGCGGTCACGGCGAGCATGACGAGCACGGCGGGGGCGCAGAGCAGCCAGCCGAGCCGCCGTTCCTGCCGGGCGCCCTCCGACAGCCGCGTCACGGGACCAGCCCCTTGGACTGCAGGGCGTCCTCGATCTGTCCCCGCAGGTCCCGGACGGACTCGGCGGGCCGGATCGCGGCGGGCGGTGACAGGGTGTGGGACACCGCGATGGACACGTTCTGGTAGGCGGGGGTCTGCGGGCGCAGGGCGGCGTTCTCCAGCTCGGCGAGGATGTCCTGGGCGAAGGGGTAGCTCCGCTCGACCTGGGCGTCGTCGTAGAGGGAGCGCAGGGTCGGCGGCAGGCCGCCCCGCAGCGCGGCGTTCCGCTGGTTGTCCCGGTCGCGCAGGCACAGGGCCGCCTCGAAGGCGAGCTCGGGCCGGCGGCTGTAGGCGCCGACGGCGAGGTCGATGCCGCCGATCGTGACCCGGGCGGGGCGGCCGGCGTCGACCCGGGGGTAGCGGGCCCACCGCAGGTGCCGGAACAACTGCGGGTTGTCGGCCTTCATCGCCGGATACACGAAGGGGTAGTTCACCTGGAAGGCGGCCGTGCCGGACTCCATGGCCAGCCGGTTCTGGTCCTCCGTCTGGTTGGGCAGCGACGGGTCGGCGGCGGGCGAGACCGCCAGGTCGCGCATGATGCCCGCGGCCCGCACGGCGGGCGGGCCGAGCGAGGGCGCGGTCGCGTCGGCGTTGAGGATCGACCCGCCGGCGCTGGCGACGAGCGTGTTGAACCAGACGGTGAGCCCTTCGTACTGGGCGCCCTGGACCTCGATCCGGTGGGGTTTGCCGGCCTTCGCCAGGGCGCGGGCCGCGTCGAGCATCGCGGCCCACGTGGTGGGGGGCTCCGCCACGAGGTCGGCGCGGTACCAGAGCAGCTGGACGTTGGTGTTGTACGGGACGGCGTAGAGGCGGCCCTTCCAGGTGGCCGTGCGCAGCGGGGCGGCGAGGGTGTCCCGGACGGCGTCTGCGCGCCGGGTGCCGGTCCACGGGCGGATCCAGCCGGCCTCGGCGAATTCCGGGGCCCAGGTGACGTCGAGGCCGAGGATGTCGAGCGCGGGGTCGTGCGCGGCCAGCCGGCGTACGAGTTGCTGCCGCTGGCCGTCCGCCGTCCGGGGGAGTTTGTTGTAGCGGATGACGTACCGTCCGCCGGAGTCGCGGCTGCACCGGTCGGCGGCCTGCTGCAGGGCCCCCGAGTCGTCGGGGAAGTTGTACCAGTCGAGCGTGGCCCGTCCGGACGTCCGTGACGCGCCGCCGCACGCGACCGCGGCGGCCGCGAGGACGAGCACCGCGGCAAGGGCCCGGGAGCGCCGCACCGCGCACGCCATAGGCACCTCGATCCCTGCTCGGACACACTCCGGCCCCGGACCATGAAGCCCCCGCCCGGGTCGCCGACGGTGCCTCAGGGGCGTGTCGGGGCCGGGTATTCACGCGGTCGGCGCAACCCGCTCCCGCTGACCGGTGCCGGAGTCCCGCGCCCGGGGAGACTGGCAGGGTGCCCGGCGTCCTCCCCGCCCCGCTCGCCGACCTCCTGCGGCGCAACAACGACCCGATCGTCGTGCAGACGGTGCGCTCCACCGTGGCCGCGGTGCTGTCGTACGCCGTGGCCGACCGGCTGCTGCCCAACCCCGCGCCGCTGACGGCCCCGCTGACGGCCCTGCTCGTGGTGCAGGTGACGCTCTACACGACGGTGACCACGGGCATCCGACGGGTGGTCAGCGTGGTGGCGGGCGTCCTGATCGCGGTGGGCTTCGCGGAGCTGATCGGGCTGACGTGGTGGAGCCTCGGGCTCATCATCCTGGCGTCGCTGGTGATCGGTCACTTCATCCGGGTGGACGAGTTCGTGGCCGAGGTCGCGATCAGCGCGATGCTCATCCTGGCCGTCCCCGCCCCCTCCGGCGAGGCGCTGGACCGCATCCTGGAGACCCTGGTCGGAGCCGGCGTCGGGGTGCTGCTGAACGTGGTCGTGCCGCCCCCCGCCTTCGTGGAGCCGGCCGGTGACGCGGTGCGCGAGCTGGCCGAGCACATGCGGGCGCTGATGCTCCGCATGGGCCGGGAGGTACGCGCCGGCGCCACCGCCGGCCAGGCCCGTTCCTGGCTGATGGACGCACGCCGGCTGGACAACGAGATCGCGCGTTTCGACGCCTCGCTGCGCAGGGCGGAGGAGGGGACCCGGCTCAACCCGCGGGTGAAACCGGCGGAGGGCGCGATGACCCGGCTCCTGCTGCGCAGCGGGCTGGACACCCTGGAGGTGTCGACCGTGCTGCTGCGGACGCTGTGCCGCTCGCTGACGGAGCTGGACCGTGAGCGCGGCGGACGTGAGCCGCTGTTCACCGGCGAGCTCGCCGCCGGCATCGACGAGTTGTTCGCCGACATGGCCGACGCCGCCGACAGTTTCGGCCGGCTGATCGCCGCCCAGGTCACGGAGGGCGCCGACCAGGCGGAGGCCCGGCTGGCGGACGCCCTGCGGCGCGGGCGGGAGGAACGGGACCGCATCGCGGTGCTGCTGCGGGCGGAGACGGAACGGCGCTGGGAGAGCTGGGACCTGTACGGGGCGCTGCTGGCCAACATCGACCGGCTGCTGGACGAGCTGGACCTCGAGAAGCGCTCGCTGTGGCTCTCGGAGCAGCTGGTGGCCGCCGCGCCGCGGCGGCCGACGCTGTCCGGCCGGATGCGCCGTCAGGCGCGCTCCGCGGCCGCCCGGCTGCGCCTCGGGTCCCCCGGGAGGACCGGTTCCGGGCGGGACGGCCGGTGATCATGCCGCATGCTGGTGGGATGGACCTGCTGAACGTGTGCGTCGCCGGGGCGACCGGCTGGACCGGGGAGGCGGTCGCGCGCGCCGTCCTGGACTCCGCGGACCTGCGGCTGCGGACGGCGGTGGCGCGGTCGGCGGCCGGCGCGGACCTCGGGGCGGTGTGGGGCGGTCCCGAGCTCGGGGTGCCGGTCTTCAGCACGGTCGACGACGCGCTGGACGGTGTGGACGTGCTGATCGACTACACCTCGCACACCGCTGTCGGGCGCCATGTGCGGACCGCCGTGGTCCGCGGGGTCGACGTCGTGGTGGGCTCGTCGGGCCTGTCGGGCGCCGACTACGAGGAGATCGCCGCGCTGGCCGAGGAGCACGGGGTCGGCGTCGTGGCCTCGGGGAACTTCTCGCTGACGGCCGCGCTGGCGCAGGCTGCCGCCCGGCTGGCGGCCCGTCACCTGCCGCACTGGGAGATCATCGACTACGCCTCCGCGACCAAGCCCGACGCCCCCAGCGGCACCGCACGCGAACTCGCCGAACAACTGGCCGCCGTACGGCGCCCCGAGTACGCCGTGGACCCGGAGCGCACGGCGGGGCACCCGGAGGCCCGCGGCGCGTCGATCGCGGGCACACAGGTCCACTCGCTGCGGCTGCCGGGCTACACCCTCGCCGTGGAGGCGCAGTTCGGGCTGCCGGACGAACGTCTGGTGATCCGGCACGAGGCGGGCGCCTCCCCCGCGCCGTACGTCGCGGGGACCCTGCTCGCCGCCCGCGCGGCCGCGGCACGCCCGGGTCTGGTGCGGGGTCTTGACGCCCTGTTGCTCGGCGGGGACTGACATTCCGTGCCTTCGTGGCACTGCGTCACTTCCTTGGCCACGCTGTCGCCCGGACGCTCCGCTCGACGGGCGGCCGTTTACCGCGCGACGTACGACTGGATCGCAGGGGCGGCGGCGAACGCCGCCCGCCACGCGTCCGAAGGAAGGACACTCATGCGAACCAGTCTGATGCGCCGCACCGCTCTCGGCGTCGCGACCGGACTTCTTGCCACCGGCCTCCTGGCCGCCTCGACCGGCAGCGCTGTCGCCACGCCGGGCAGTGACGACGGCAGGAACGGCTCCCACAGCAAGGGCAGCGACGGCTACGGCGACGACGACGACAACGGATACGGCGACGACGGCGGGGACAACGGCTACGGCGGGGGCAACGGGGACAACGGAGACAACGGTTACGGCGACAACGGCCGTGGCGGCGGAGGCGGGGGCGGCGGCAACGGCCGCGGAGGCGGCGGGGGCGGTGGTGGCGGCGGCGACAACGGGGACGACGACGGCGGCTACGGCGACAACGGCCGCGGAGGCGGCGGGGGTGGCGGTGGTGGCGACAACGGCCGCGGCGGCAACGGCGGGGGCGGTGGTGGCGGGGGCGGCAACGGCCGCGGCGGCGGTTCCGACTGGAACGACGACGGCGCCTACGGCGACAACGGCCGCGGTGGCGGCGGCAACGGTGGCGGCGACAACGGCCGGGGCGGCGGCCGCGACAACGGCAACGGCGGCGGCGGCAAGGGCGGCGGCGGCAAGGGCGGCGGCAACAACGACAACGGCGGCAAGAACAACGGGAACGGCAACAACGGCGGCAACGACGACAACGGGGACAACGCGACCTACAAGGACAAGGACGACAACAACGGGAAGGGCAACAGCAACGGGAAGGGCAACAACAAGGGCAACAACAAGGGGAGCAAGGGCAGCAAGGGCAAGGGCGGCAAGGGCCACGACAAGGGCCACGGCAAGAAGCACAAGAAGCACCACAAGAAGCAGTGCAACAAGCACGGCTACCGGTTCAGCTTCAGCTACAAGTACAGCGTGAGCTACGGCTATGGCATTGGATTCGGCAACGGCGTCCGCGCCCTCGGTCTCGGCAAGGGCCACGTCGGCCACGGCAAGCACGCCGGCTACGGGTTCGGCGACAAGTTCGACCGCGGTTACGGAGGTCTGTACGACTACGGTCTGATGAACGTGCTCATCTGACGCGGGGCCGCCGGGTACGACGAGGGCCGGGAGGAACGTTGTGTTCCTCCCGGCCCCGCGTACGCGCGGACTCCCGCCTCAGTTGAGGTCGGAGGCCTTGATGTAGCCGCTGTCGACGAGCACCTTCTTGTAGTTGTCCTTGTCGACGGCGACCGGGGCGAGGAGGTACGCCGGCACGATCTTGTTGCCGTTGTCGTTGGTCTCGGTGTCGTTGACCTCGGGCCGCTTGCCGGCGAGCACGTCCTGGGCCATCTTGACCGCGACCTTCGCGAGCTCGCGGGTGTCCTTGTAGACCGTCATCGACTGCTCGCCGGCGATGATCTCGTTCACCGACTCGACCTCGGCGTCCTGACCCGTGATGACCGGCATCGGCTTGGAGCCGGTGCCGTAGCCCTTCTTCTTCAGGGCCTTGATGACACCGCGCGCGATGCCGTCGTTGGGGGCCAGGACGGCGTCCACGGTGGAGCCGTCCGAGTAGTCGTCCCTCAGCCGGGTGTTCATCGTCTCGGTGGCGACGTCCGCGTCCCACTTGAAGGTGGTGACCTGGCTCAGCCGCAGCTGCTTGCTCGGGATCTTCAGCTGACCGTCTTTGATGTAGTCGGCCAGCGTGTCCATCGCGCCGTTGAAGAAGCCCTGGACGTTGTTGTCATTGGCGTCGCCGGCGAACAGCTCGAGGTTGTAGGGGCCGGCCTGGCCGCCCTTCTTCAGCCCGAGCTTCTTGATGATGTACTGGGCCTGGAGCTGCCCGACCTGGTAGTTGTTGAAGCTCGCGTAGTAGTCGACGTTGCTGGAGCCCAGCAGCAGACGGTCGTAGGCGATGACCTTGACACCGGCCCGGGCCGCCTTCTGGAGGGCGTCGCCCAGCTCGAAACCGTCGACCGCGCCGACGATCAGGAGCTTGTCGCCCTCGTCGATCATCTTCTCGATCTGCTCGATCTGCTTGTCGACGCTGTCCTCGGCGTACTGGACGTCGGTTTTGTACCCCTGCGCCTTGAAGAGCGCCTTCATGTTGTCGCCGTCGCTGACCCACCGGGTCTGCTTTGTGGTGGGGAGGGCGATGCCCACTGTGACCTCGCCCGTCCCGCCCGAACCGTTGCCGCAGCCGGTGGCCGCGGCCGTCAGGGAGAGCGTGAGGACCGCCAGGGTCACGGTGCGCAGTCTGGCAGCTCCGCCAGCGTGCATGGGACTCAGTTCCTTTCGGGCCGAACAAAGGTGTGCTCTCATCGCCCACCCCCGAGAGCGACAGTGTCCGGGCCCGTCACGGAAGTCCGCGGCAGCCCAGCGATCCGCCGGAGCCCGGTGAACTGCTGATGCGTCAGGCCCGAGGAGTGCTGATGGGAGGCCGACGGCAGCACGCCGCGCTCCCGGTCCCGACGGGGCCCGTGACCACCGGACCCCACCTGGACGGATACCTCGAAGTTGGATCCGGACAATAGCACAGCAGCTCGTACGGACGTTCAGCCGACCGGCAGTGCGTTCGGGCTCGCCTGGGTGCCGCTCCCGGGGACCGGCTCGGAGGCGTCGGCGCCCAGCGCGACGATCCGGTTGCCGGCGTCCACGTGCACCACGCGCGGCCGCAGCGCGCGGGCCTCCGCGTCGTCGACCTGCGCGTAGCTGATCAGGATCACCAGGTCGCCGGGGTGCACCAGATGGGCGGCGGCACCGTTGATGCCGATCACCCCGGAGCCGCGGCGGCCCTCGATGACGTAGGTCTCCAGGCGCGCGCCGTTGGTGATGTCGACGATGTGGACCAGCTCGCCGGGCAGCAGGTCGGCGGCGTCCATCAGATCGGCGTCCACGGTAACGGACCCGACGTAGTCGAGGTCGGCCTCGGTCACGGTGGCACGGTGGATCTTGGACTTGAACATGGTGCGCAGCACGGCTCACACTCCCGACGCGAAGGGTCGCGTCCCGGGCCGGGTACGCGCCTGATGGGGCCATCGTAGTCGGCGCGAACCGATGGCCCCGAGGCACCCGTTCGCGTCAGTCGCTGCCGTTTCCGCCCCACCTCTAGGCAGGTGGACCAATCGCCGGATATCTTCCCTGCCTGCCGTCTCGTGCGGCGGGGCAGCGGCTCGGGGAAGGGGGGCGCCGTGCGCGAGTTCAGCCTTCCGCCCCGGGCGGAGCAGTTGCGGTCGGGGGGACTCGCCGACTCGGTGTACGAGACGGCCGACAAGCGCCCCGACGCGGCCGTCCTGGCCCGGCGTGACGGGCACGGGGGCGGCCTCTGGCGGGAGGTCGGCGCCGCGGCCTTCCGTGACGAGGTGGCCGAACTGGCGCGCGGCCTGGTGGCGGAGGGGATCCGCTTCGGCGAGCCGGTGGCCGTGATGGCCCGCACCCGGTACGAATGGACGCTCTTCTCCTACGCGCTGTGGTCGGTGGGCGCCCGGATCGTCCCGGTGTACCCGACGTCCTCGGCCGAGCAGGTCCGGTGGATCCTCGCCGACTCGGGGGCGGTCGCGATCGTCGTCGAGCACGAGGACCACGCGATGACGGTGGGGGCCGTGTGCGACACGCTGCCCGCGCTGCGCCGGATCTGGCAGCTCGACGCGGGGTGCGTGCCGTGGCTGGCGGCGCTGGGCCGGCAGGTCCACCCGGTGCTGCTGAACCAGTTGCGCTGGGCGGTCGAGCCGCAGTCGGTGGCGGTGATCGCCTACACCTCGGGCACCACGGGGCCGCCCAGGGGCTGCCTGATCACCCACGCCAACCTGGCCGCCGAGTGCGACACCCTGCTGGCCGGGTACGGCTCGATCTTCGCCCCGCCGGGGGTGCGGCCCTCGGTGCTGGCGTTCCTGCCCATGTCGCACATATACGGGCTGATGGTGACCACCTGCGCGGTCCGCGGCGGGGTGCTGCTCGGCCACCAGCCCGACCTTTCGCCGGGCGAACTCCTCCCGGCGTTCCGCTCCTTCCGGCCGACGATCCTGCTCGCCGTCCCGTACGTCTACGAGAAGATCATCCAGGGCGCGCGGAACGCCGCCACCCGCGGCGGCAAGGGCCATGTCTTCGACCGGGCCGCCGGGGTGGCCGTGCGCTACGCGGAGGCCGTGGAGCGGCACGCGCAGGGTTCGGGGCCGGGGCCGGGTCCGCTGCTGCGGGCGGCCCACTCGGCGTTCGACCGGCTGGTCTACGCGCGGATCCGCGAGGTGCTGGGCGGGCGTGTGAACTACACGGTCTCCGGCGGGTCTCCGCTCAGCCGGGAGTTGTCGCTGCTGTTCGCGGGGGCCGGCCTCACCATCCACGACGGGTACGGGCTGACCGAGACCACGGCCGCGGTGACCGCGCAGCCGCTGGGGAAGGTCCGCTTCGGCACGGTGGGCCGGCCGCTGCCGGGCAGCGCGGTACGGATCGCACCGGACGGCGAGGTGCTGGTCCGGGGGACGACGGTCTTCGCCGGCTACCACGCCGATCCGGCCGCGAACCACGAGGTGTGGCGCCGCGGCGGCTGGATGGCGACCGGGGACATGGGCTCGCTCGACCCGGACGGGTACCTGACGATCACCGGCCGGAAGAAGGACATCATCATCACCAGCGGTGGCAAGAGCGTGGCCCCGCTGGTGCTGGAGGAGCGGCTGCGGTCGCATCCGCTGGTCTCGCAGTGCATCGTGGTCGGCGACAACAGGCCCTTCGTCGCCGCGCTGATCACCCTGGACCGGGAGGCGGTGCAGCTGCGGACGGCGATGACCGAGCCGGACGTGCACGCCGAGGTCCAGCGCGCGGTGTCGATGGCCAACTCGGCGGTCTCGCGGGCCGAGTCGATCCGGGCGTTCCGCATCCTGCCGCACGAGTTCTCGGTGGAGAACGGGATGCTGACGCCCTCCCTGAAGCTCCGCAGGAACACGATCCTCGGCGAGTACGCGGCGCAGATCGAGTCGATCTACGCCTCGCCCGCCCCCTGAGCGGCTCCGCCCGCCGCGCCGCCGTCGAGCAGCCGGCGCAGCCGGTCCAGGAACGTCCGCTGCGCGGAGAGGATCTTCCCGTGGGCGGCCGGGCCGAGCGTGAACCAGGCGGCCCGGTCCACCTCGGGGAACTCCCTGACCCGACCGGAGCCCCGGGGCCATTCCATGGAGAAGGTCCCGGGCTCCACGAGGCCGGTGTCGAGGTCGCCCTCCAGCGCCCAGACGGTCACGACCTTCCCGCCCGGCTGCCGGTTCTCGCCGAGCGGCAGCAGCTCGCCCTCGGGCACCGGCAGGCCCAGTTCCTCCAGGAACTCGCGCCGGGCGGCCGCCTCGGCGGTCTCGTCGGGCTCGTACTCGCCCTTGGGGATGGTCCACGCCCCGGCGTCCTTGGACGACCAGAACGGGCCGCCCATGTGGGCCAGCAGCACCTCGGGCGCACCGCCCGAGGTGCCGCGGAAGAGCAGGATCCCCGCGCTGCGTTTGACCGCCTTGTCCGCCACCCGACCAGTGTGGCCGGTCAGTCGCGGGCCAGCCACAGGTCGGGGCCGAAGACCTCGTAGTGCACGGCCGAGGCGGGCACACCGCGCTCGATGAGCTGGGCGCGCACGGAGCGCATGAAGGGCAGCGGGCCGCACAGGTAGGCGCGCAGGCCGTCGGGCAGCTCGACGCCGGACAGGTCGACGCGGCCGGCACGGTCGCCGGGGCCGGCGTCGGTGCCCGGGTCCTCGTACCAGAAGTGGGCGCTGCCCCCGGGGAGCTTCTCGGCCAGGGCGCGGTGGTCGGCGGCGTGGGCGTGGTGCCGCGGCGTGCGGTCGCCGTGGACGACGGTCACGGGCGCCCCGTAGCCGTCACCGGCGAGCCGGTGCAGCATGGCGAGCATCGGGGTGCAGCCGATGCCGGCCGATGCGAGCAGCAGGGGTCCCCCGTCGTCGGCGAGGACGACGTCGCCGTAGGGGGCCGACAGTTCGACGCGGGCACCCTCGCCCACGTGGTCGTGGAGGTGGGCGGAGACCTCGCCGTCCGGGTCCCCGGCGAGTCCGCGCTCGCGCTTGACGCTGATCTGCCGGGTGGTGTCCCCGGGGGCGCCGGAGAGGCTGTACTGCCGGATCTGCCGGGCGCCGTCGGGGAGTTGGACGCGCACCGAGACGTACTGTCCGGGGCCGAAGTCGGGCAGCGGCAGGCCGTCCGCGGGACGGAGCCGGAAGGAGACGACGTCCTCGGTCTCCCGCACCTTCTCGGCCACCTCCCAGGGACGCCAGATGTCCCCGGTCAGGACGCCGCGCTCGGCGTACAGCCGCTGCTCGATGGCGATGAGGGCGTTTGCCATCAGCCAGTAGACCTCGTCCCAGGCGGCGGCGACCTCCTCGGTGACCGCGTCGCCCAGCACGTCGGCGATGGCGGCGAAGAGGTGCTTCTGCACGATGTGGTACTGGCCGGGGCTGATCCCGAGCGAGGCGTGCTTGTGGGCGATGCGGGCGAGCATCGCGTCGGGGCGCTGCCCGGGGTGCTCGACCAGGGCGGTGGCGAAGTGGGCGATGGCTCCGGCGAGGGCCTCGCGCTGAGTGCCGGCCGCCTGGTTGCCGCGGTTGAACAGGTCCCTCAGCAGCTCGGGGTGGGCGGCGAAGAGCCGGTCGTAGAAGAGCCCGCTGATCTCGGAGATCGCGCCGCCGACGGCGGGCAGGGTGGCGCGGACGGTCGCTGCGGACTTCTCACTGAGCATGGACGTGCTCCCTAATTTGGTATCTGAAATTCGCATTAAAGGGCGTGCGAAGCCGCCCCGGGAAGGTGGTCGGTTCGAAGGTGGCCGGATCAGCCCCGCGGGCCGGGCGGGCCGGAGCCGACCAGTCCCACCAGCACGGGTCCGGTGGGCGCGGCGGTCAGGTCGGCGACGGTCAGCGGGTCCAGCGAGGCGTAGAAGGCCTCCTGCGCCCGGCGCAGCGCGCCGCGGAGCCGGCAGGCACCGGCGAGCAGGCAGGGCGTCTCGCCCTCGCAGTCCACGACGTCGCCGACCCCTTCCAGCTCCCGCACCAGCCGGCCGACCGAGGCCGTCCGCCCGGCGGCGGTGAGCTCCAGGCCACCGCCGCGGCCGCGGCGGGTCTCGACGACCCCCAGGTGCTGCAACCGGGCCACGACCTTGGCCAGGTGCGAGTACGGGACCCGCATCGCCTCGGCCACGTCCCGGGCGGTGGACGGCTCGTCCTTGACGGCGAGGGCCATTACCGCACGGAGCGCGAGGTCGGTGGACTTCGTCAGGCGCATGCCTTGAGGCTAGATAATGCGAATCAGGGATTCAAGTTAAGACGGGGTCGTGCGGTCCATGTCACACGTACTCCGATGCGGCGTCCAGCAGCCAGTCCGCGAGGTAGCCCGCGAAGGAGGAGCGGACCAGCAGACAGAAGCCCGCCCTCGCCTCCTGTCTGGCCACCAGCACCACCTGGGCGCGGGCGAGGGTGGTCTGCGCGCAGCTGCCGGGGGTGAAGACCTCCGGGTGCAGGTCGAGCGAGCAGCCGTGCGCCAGCAGGTCGCGGGCGCGGGGACCGGAGACCAGCAGGGTGGTGCGCTGGGCGGAGACGTCGGTGACGGAGACGTGCGCCTCGCCCGCGGCCTTGCGCAGACGCGCTTCCAGCTCCTCCTGGGCGCCGGGCGGCCCCACCACCAGCCACTGGTCGGGACCGAGCCACAGGACGGCCAGGTCCCCGGCCCGGACGGCGGTGCAGGGCTCCAGGGGCAGCGGCGCGCCCAGGGCGAGCCCGGCGGCCCCGGCGGCCGGGCTCCCGGCATCCAGGCGCAGGTCGATCTGGGTCAGGAAGGGAAGTTCGGCCAGGCGCAGCGCGCCGCCCGAGGCGCGGGTCGCGGCGGCGAGGCGCCCGGCCGCGGCCGACAGCGGACTGAGGCGGGTGTCGGTGTCAGCCGTCACGGCGGGCCCCCTCGGGGTCGTAGAGGACGGGGGAGGCGACGGTCACGGGCACCAGACGGCCGTCGACGGGCGCGTACAGCCGCTCCCCCACCCGTTCCCGGCCGCCCTTGACCAGGGCGAGCGCGAAGGTGCGGCCCAGGGCGGCACTGCGGTAGCTGGAGCTGACGTGACCGAGCGCGGTGACGGGGGGCCGGGGCGGCACCGGGTCCGCGACCAGGTGCGTGCCCTCCGGGAGCAGCAGCCCCGGGTCCTCGGGCAGCAGGCCGACCAGGTGCTTGCGGTCGGGGCGTGCGGTGTCGGCGCGGGTGTGGGAGCGCTTGCCGATGAAGTCGCGCTTCTTCTTCGACACGACCCAGCCCATGCCGAGGTCCTGCGGGGTGACCGTGCCGTCGGTGTCCTGGCCGACGATCGGATAGCCCTTCTCGGCGCGCAGCACGTGCATGGTCTCCGTGCCGTACGGGGTGGCGCCCGCTGCCCGCACCGCCTCCCAGAGGGTCGCCGCCCGCCAGGGCAGGACGTTGATCTCGTAGGCGAGCTCACCGGAGAAGCTGATCCGGCACACCCGGGCCGGCAGACCCGCCGCCGTCGCGTCCCGCCACGCCATGAAGGGGAACTCGGCCCTGCCCACGGCCAGTCCGGGGGCGAGCGCACCCAGCACCTCGCGGGAGCGGGGGCCGACGAGGGCGACGGTGGCCCACTGCTCGGTCACCGAGGTGCAGTGGACGCGCAGTTCCGGCCACTCGGTCTGCAGCCACTCCTCCATCCAGTCCAGGACCGCCGCGGCGTTGCCGGTGGTCGTCGTGACCAGGAAGCGGTCCTCCGCGAGCCGGATGACGGTGCCGTCGTCGAAGACCATGCCGTCCTGGCGGCACATGACGCCGTAGCGGATCATGCCCGGACGCAGGGTGGACATCACGTTGGTGTAGAGCCGGTCCAGGAACTCCGCGGCCTCCGGGCCCTGGACGTCGATCTTCCCCAGGGTCGAGGCGTCCATGAAGGCGACGTCCTCGCGGGCGGCCCGGCACTCGCGCAGCACGGCGCTCGTCATGTCCTCGCCGGGCAGCGGGTAGTAGCGCGGGCGCTTCCACTGGCCGACGTCCTCGAAGACGGCGCCGGCGGCGACGTGGAGGCCGTGCAGCGCGGTCACCCGGACCGGGTCGTGCAGCGCGCCCCGGTCGCGGCCCGCGAGCGCGGCGAAGGACACCGGCGCGTACGGCGGGCGGTACGTCGTCGTGCCGAGCGCGGACACCTCCACGCCGAGCAGGCCCGCGACGACGCCCGAGGCGAGGACGCCGGAGGTCTTCCCCTGGTCGTTCGCGGTGCCCGCGGTGGTGTACCGCTTGGTGTGCTCCACCGAGCGCATCCCGGCCCCGGTGGCGCGCCGCAGGTCGGCCACGGTGACGTCGCGCTGCAGGTCGACGAAGCGCGGGCCGGGGGCCGTGGCGGGGACGTCGAAGAGGGTGAGCGGCGGGCGCCCCGGTCCCGGCTCCGCCGGTGGGAGGACGGGCCGGCCCGGCGTGAAGCCCTCGGCCGCGAGCGCCCGGGCGGCGGCGGCCGCGCCCTCGGCGGGTGTCGCGGCGAACTCCACGGCCTGGTGCGTCGATCCGGGCACCGGGACGAAGGTGCCGCGGGCCTCGTCGTACCGCAGGGCGCCGCCCGCCTGGCCGAAGAGGTGACCGACGGGGTTCCAGCCGCCCGAGACCAGCAGCAGGTCGGCCTCGATCCGCCGCTCGCCGAGCAGTACGGCCGTCAGCCGCCGGTCCGTCCCCTCGGTGCCGGTGACGTACACCCCGTCGCGCGCGTCGGCGACCGCCGCGATCTCCACGCCCGCGGCGGCGAGGTCGCGGACGACGGCATCGGTGCCGTCGTTGGTCGTGAACACCACGGCCCTGCGGCCGGGGACGACGCCGTACCGGCGGAGGTAGGCGCGGGCGGCGCCGGCCAGCATGACGCCGGGGCGGTCGTTGTCGGGGAAGGCCAGGGAACGCTCGTGCGCGCCGGTGGCGAGCACGACCCGGCGGGCGCGGACGCGGTGCACGCGTTCCCGGGCGACGTGCGCGGGGGCGGCGGCGCCGAGGTGGTTGGTGCGGCGCTCCAGTGCGAGGACGTGGTTGTCGTCGTAGTGGCCGAAAACGGTCGTACGGCGCAGGAGGCGGATGCCGGGTTCGGCGGCGAGGAGGGCCTCGGTCGCGGCGGCCCAGTCGAGGTGCCGTCCGCTGCCGAGGAGGCTGCCGCCCGGTTCGGGCTGCTCGTCGGCGAGGATCACCCGCGCGCCGCTGCCGGCGGCCGTGGCGGCGGCCGCCAGCCCGGTGGGGCCCGCGCCGACGACGAGCAGGTCGCAGTGGGCGTGGACGGCGTCGTAGCGGGCCGGGTCGGGACCGGTGGCGAGCCTGCCCTGACCGGGCAGACCGGTGGCGACGAGGCCGTCGTACAGCTCGACGGTCGTCGTGGGCAGCATCGGCTCGGGAAAGGGGGCCTCGATCTGCACCACGGCGTTGGGCTCCTCCACCCCGGCGGAGAAGATGCCGCGCGGACGCCCCAGCCTGATGCCGGTGCCGGTGGCGATGACCCCGTTGGCGAGCAGCGCGGAGGCGAGGGTGTCCCCGCGGTAGCCGGTGTACGCGGTCCCGTCGAAGGTGAACTTCAGGGGCGCGGCGCGGTCGATGCGTCCGCCCTCGGCGAGCCGGAAGGGCTGGGCGGGGTCGCGCGCGGGGCGAAGGGCGGGGGCAGGGGACGGGGACGGGGACGCCTGCGCGGCGGAAACGGAGGGGCCGGCCGGGGCGGCGGCGGGCGTGGCGGCGGGCTCGCCGGTGACGAAGCGGTTCGTCGCCGTGTCGCGCACCGCGTCGAACCAGCGGCGGCAGCCCGCGGTGTGCATCCAGCGTTCGGCGAACGGGCCCTTGGGGTTGTCGCGGAAGAAGAGGTGGCGGGCCCACTCCTCGTCCGTCAGGGCCGCCGGGTCCGGCGGGTAGGCGAGGTGCGCCTGACCGCCGTAGTGGAACTCGGCCTCGTCGCGGGGCCCGCACCAGGGGCAGGGGATGAGCAGCATCGTTCGGGCTCCTCAGTGGGCGACCGCGGCCGCGCCGTGCTCGTCGACGAGCGCGCCGGTGGTGAATCGTTCGAGCGAGAAGGGTGCGGCCAGGGCGTGCGGGGGTGTCGTGGGCGATGGTGTGCGCGTAGACCGAGCCCACACCCGGAGTTGCCTTGAAACCGCCGGTGCCCCAGCCGCAGTTGAGGTACAGGCCGTCCACCGGGGTGAGTCCCACGATCGGCGACGCGTCCGGGCTGACGTCGACGATGCCGCCCCAGGTGCGCAGCAGATGGGCACGGGCGAAGACCGGGAAGAGCTCCAGCACGGCGGCCATCTGCCGCTCGATCACGTGGAAGGCGCCGCGCTGGGTGTAGGAGTTGTAGGCGTCGATGCCCGCGCCCATGACCAGTTCGCCCTTGTGGGCCTGGCTGACGTACACGTGCACCGCGTTGGACATGACGACCGTGGGGTGCACGGGCTCCAGCAGTTCGCTCACCAGGGCCTGCAGCGGGTGGCTCTGCAGGGGCAGGTCGAATCCGGCCATCCTCGCCAGCACCGAGGAGTGGCCTGCCGCGCAGAGCGCGACCTTGCCGGCGGCGATGGGCCCGAGGTTCGTCCGTACCCCGGTGATCCGGCCGCCGCTGACGTCGATGCCGGTCACCTCGCAGTTCTGGACGAGGTCGATCCCCGCGGCGTCGGCCGAACGGGCCAGGCCCCAGGCGACGTGGTCGTGCTTGGCGATGCCCGCGCGCGGCTGGTGGGTCGCGCCCAGCACCGGGTGGCGCACGTCCGGGGAGGTGTTGACGATCGGGCAGACCTCCTTCACCTGCCCGGGGTCCAGCCACTCGGCGTCGACTCCGTTGAGCCGGTTGGCCTCGACCCGGCGGACGCCCTCGCGCACGTCCTGGAGGCTGTGGGCGAGGTTGAGGACCCCGCGCTGGGAGAAGAGGATCGGGTAGTCCAGCTCCTCCTCCAGGCCCTCCCACAGCTTCAGGGCGTGCTCGTAGATGCCGGCGCTCTCGTCCCAGAGGTAGTTGGAGCGGATGATCGTGGTGTTGCGGGCCATGTTGCCGCCCGCGAGCCAGCCCTTCTCCAGCACGGCCACGTCGGTGATGCCGTGGTTGCGCGCCAGGTAGTGCGCCGTGGCCAGGCCGTGCCCGCCGCCGCCGACGATCACGACGTCGTAGCTGCGCCTGGGCTCGGGCGTGCGCCAGAGGAAGTCCGGGTGCTCGGGGAGCGCGGCCCCCGGGGTACGGGGGGTCATCGGGCGTCGTCTCCGTCCTGCGGCAGCTGCGGGTAGAGCGGGTGCGCGGCGGACAGGGCCTCGGTGCGGGCGCGCAGCGCGGGCACGTCGGGGCCGGGGCGCAGGGCGAGCGCGACGACGTCGGCGACCTCGGCGAAGTCGTCCTCGGTGAAACCGCGGGTGGCCAGCGCGGGTGTGCCGATCCGCAGCCCCGAGGTGACCATGGGCGGGCGCGGGTCGAAGGGGACGGCGTTGCGGTTGACGGTGATGCCGACGGAGTGCAGCAGGTCCTCCGCCTGCCGGCCGTCGAGGGCGGAGGCGCGCAGGTCGACGAGGACGAGGTGCACGTCGGTGCCCCCGGTGAGCACGGAGACGCCCGCCCGCGCGGCGTCGTCCCCGGTCAGGCGCTCGGCGAGGATGCGGGCACCGGCCAGGGTGCGGGACTGACGCTCCCTGAACTCCTCCCCCGCGGCGACCTTGAAGGAGACCGCCTTGGCGGCGATGACGTGCTCCAGCGGGCCGCCCTGCATGCCCGGGAAGACCGCCGAGTTGAGCTTCCTGGCGAGGTCCGCGTCGTCGGTGAGGATCACTCCGCCGCGCGGGCCGCCGAGCGTCTTGTGGGTGGTCGTGGTGGTGACGTGGGCGTACGGGACGGGGTTCGGGTGGAGCCCGGCGGCGACCAGGCCCGCGAAGTGCGCCATGTCGACCAGGAGCAGCGCCCCCACCTCGTCGGCGATGCGTCGGAAGGCGGCGAAGTCCAGCTGCCGTGGGTACGCCGACCAGCCCGCGATGATCATCTTGGGGCGGTGCTCCTTGGCGAGCCGCTCGACCTCGTCCATGTCGACCCGGTGGTCCGTCGCGGAGACGTGGTAGGGGACGACGTCGAGCATCTTCCCGGAGTAGTTGAGCCGCATCCCGTGGGTGAGGTGGCCGCCGTGCGCGAGGTCGAGCCCGAGCACGGTGTCGCCGGGCCGCAGCAGGGCGAAGAGCACGGCGGTGTTGGCCTGTGCCCCGGAGTGCGGCTGGACGTTGGCGTGGGCGGCGCCGAAGAGGGCCTTCACGCGCTCGACCGCGAGCCGTTCGGTGACGTCGACGTGCTCGCAGCCGCCGTAGTAGCGGCGGCCGGGGTAGCCCTCGGCGTACTTGTTGGTGAGGACCGAGCCCTGGGCCTCCATGACGGCGGCGGGGGCGAAGTTCTCCGAGGCGATCATCTCCAGGGTGGAGCGCTGGCGGGCCAGTTCGGCGCGCAGCGCGGCGTGCACCTCGGGGTCGAGCTCGGACAGGGGGACGGTGAGCGGGTTCATGCGCGGGGCTTCCTCTCAGCGGCGGCGTCGGAGGTCTCGCGTGGTGCCGTCGGCGGGATGTCAGCCGCGGAGGCGGGACATGGCCGGGTCGAACAGCGGCTCCGCGGCGACCCGCGCCGCCACGCGCCGGTCGAAGTACGCGATGTGGAGGGCGCGCCCGGGCACGGATAGCTCCGCCGGCAGCCACGCGTAGGCGATGCCCCTGCCGATGGTGTAGCCGTAGGCGGCGCTGGTGACGTAGCCGACGGGCCGGTCGCCGTCGTACACCGGCTCCTTGCCCATCACCACGGCGCCCGGGTCGTCGACGGTCAGGCAGGTGAGCCGGCGCCGGACCTCCTCCCGGCGCCGGGCGAGCGCGCCCTTTCCGGTGAAGTCGTCCTTGTCCTCCTTGACGGCGAAGGCGAGGCCGGCCTCGTACGGGTCGTGCTCGAAGGTCATGTCGGTGCCGAAGGAGCGGTATCCCTTCTCCAGGCGCAGGCTGTTGAAGGCGCCGCGCCCGGCGGGGATGCCGCCCAGCGGCCGGGCGGCGGCCAGCAGGGTGTCCCAGAGCTTGAGGCCCAGGTCCGCCGTGGTGTAGAGCTCCCAGCCGAGTTCGCCGACGTAGGACAGCCGCATCGCCGTGACGGGGACGGCGCCGACGTGCGCCCGCTTGGCGCGGAAGTACTTGAGCCCGGCGTCGGAGAAGTCGGCGTCGGCGAGCGGCTGCAGGACCTCGCGGGCAAGCGGTCCCCACAGGCCGACGCAGCAGGTGCCGGCGGTGACGTCGCGGACCGCGACCGTGCCGTCGTCGGGCAGGTGCCGGGTGAGCCAGTCCAGGTCGAGGTTGCCGTTGACGCCCACCTGGAAGAGGTCGCGGCCGAGGCGGGCCACCGTGATGTCGCTGCGGATGCCGCCGTCGTGGTCCAGGAGCAGGGTGTACGTCACCGACCCCGCCGACTTGTCGACGTTGCCGGTGGTGAGCCGCTGCAGGAAGGCCGCCGCGCCGCGCCCGGTGACCTCCAGGCGCTTGAGCGCGGTCATGTCGTACAGGGCGACCGTCTCCCTGGTGGCCTGGGCCTCGGCGCCGACGACCGGCGACCAGTAGCGGGCCGCCCAGTCGTCGGGGGTGGGGATGGAACGGCCCGCCACCAGGCCCGCGTTGGCCTCGTACCACTGCGGCCGCTCCCAGCCGTTGGCCTCCAGGAAGAACGCCCCGAGCTCCTCCTGGCGGGGGTGGAAGGGGCTGGTGCGGATCGGCCGCGGGGCGCCGGTGGGCTGGAGCGGGTGGACGATGTCGTAGACCTCGGCGAAGTTGCGGCAGTCGCGGGCGAGCACGTATTCGGGGGCGAGCTGGTGCGGCTCAAAGCGGTTGACGTCGCATTCGTGGAGGTCGAAGGACGAGCAGTGGCCGTCCACCAGCCATTCGGCCATCGCCCGGCCGACGCCGGCCGAGTGGGTGACCCAGACGGCCTCGGCGACCCAGAACCCCTTCACCGCCGGCGACTCGCCGAGCAACGGCATGCCGTCGGTGGTGAAGGAGAACAGGCCGTTGATGCCCTCCTCGACCTTGGCGTCGCGGGTGGCGGGCAGCAGGGCGCGGGTCTCGGTCCAGGCGTCGGCGAAGTCGTCCTCGGTGAACGCCAGGACGGACGGCATCCCGTCCGAGGCGCCGAACGCGGCGATGTCGTCGGCGTGGACCGGCATGGGGCGGTGGCCGTAGGAGCCGATGCCGATGCGGTCGTGGCGGTCGCGGTAGTAGAGGTCGGCGTCCTGGTGGCGCAGGATCGGGCGGACGGCCTCGACGGCCTGGCCCGCCAGGGCGGGGACGGGACCGGTCCACGCGAACTGGTGGGCGAGCGGGGTGAGCGGCAGCTCCATGCCCGCCATCCGGGCGACCCGGGGACCCCAGATGCCCGCGCAGCAGACGACGACGTCGGCCGCGAGTTCGCCGCCGCGGTCGGTGACGACCCCGGTGACGCGGCCCTCGTCCCGTGTGACGGCGAGGACTTCGTGGCGTTCGAGGAAGCGGACGCCGCGCGCGGCGGCGCGCCGGGTCTGCGCCTCGACGGCGAGGACGGCCTTGGCGAGGCCGTCGGTGGGGACGAACAGTCCGCCGAGGACACGCGCGCGGTCCAGCAGGGGGTGGAGCGCGACGCACTCCTCGGGTCCGACGACCCGGGCCTCGACACCCCACGACGTCACCCAGCCGTGCCGGCGGTGCAGTTCGGCGAGGCGCTCGGGGGTGGTGGCCACCTCCAGGCCGCCGACCTGGAGGAAGCAGGGCTGTCCGGCGACGTCGAGCGAGCAGAGCTTCTCGACGGTGTAGCGGGCGAGTTCGGTCATGGTCTTGGAGGGGTTGGCCTGGAAGACCAGGCCCGGCGCGTGGGACGAGGACCCTCCGGTGGCGGGGAGCGGCCCCTGGTCGACCACCGTGACGTCGGTCCATCCGGCGGCGGACAGTTCGTCGGCCAGCGCCGCCCCCACGACGCCCGCTCCGATGATGACCACGCGGGGTCCCGTCATCGCCAAACCTCCCAGTTGCTGTCAGCGCAACATGATTCAGGTTGCGCAACTCAATGTGCCGGGCGCCGGAGAGGGTGTCAAGAGGCCCGCCAGGGACGGGAGAAGGCCGCCAGGAGACCGCCGCGCGGGGCCCGGAACGGCAGGGCGGGGGCCGGGGAACGACGGTGCCCGGCGGGCTGTCGGAACAGCCCGCCGGGCACGGGAGCACGGTGGTGCGGGGTGACGCGGGGCGGGTGGGCGCGGGACTACTTGGTCCAGGCGTCCACCTTGCCGGGGTTCGCCTTCACCCACTTCTCGGCGGCGGCCTCCGGCGTCATCTTGTCCACGGCGATGTACTTGGCGACGAGGTTCTGGTCCTCGTTCGTCCAGTTGAAGTTCTTCACCAGGCCGTAGGCCGGGCTGCCGGAACCGGCGAACTTCTTGCTGACGATCTTGTCCAGGTCGTAGACGGGGTAGTCGCAGGCGACCTTCTCCGCGTCGGCGTCGCAGCCCGCCTCGTACGGCGGCAGCTCGACCTTGGCGAGCGGGACCTCCGACAGGAACCACTGCGGCTCGTAGAAGTAGCCGAGCAGCCACTGCTTCTTGGCCTCGGCCTGCCGGAAGGCCTGGATCAGCGCGGTCTCGCTGCCCGCGTACACCACCTTGAAGTCCAGCTCGAGGTTCTTCACCAGGGCGGCGTCGTTGGTGACGTACGACGGATCGCCGTCCAGGAGCTGGCCCTTGCCGCCGGACTCCGAGGTCCGGAACTTGTCGGCGTACTTGTCGAGGTTCTTCCAGTCGGTGATGTCCGGGTGCTCCTTGGCCAGCCACGGCGGCACGTACCAGCCGATCACGCCCTTGTTGCCGGTCGGGCCGGCCTCGACGGCGGTCTTCTGCTGCTCGATGTACTTCTTCTTCAGGTCGTCGTGGCCCCAGTTCTCCAGGATCGCGTCGACCTCGCCGGTGCCGAAGCCCTGCCAGGCGATCTCCTCCTTGAGGTCCTTCTTCTTGACCGTGCAGCCCAGCTTCTCCTCGGCGACGTACGCCACGACCGCGGCGTCCGCCTCGTAGCCGACCCACGGGTTGACGGCCAGGTTGAAGGTGCCGCACTTGCCGGAGGAGCCGCCGGAACCGGCCTCCGACCCGCCGACCTTGGCGCCGCCGCAGCCGGTCAGGACGAGCCCGAGCGCCGCGGCCGCGGCCGTGACCGCCCCGGCCCGCCTCCGTACGGACGGGCCGGCCGCCGTCAGGTGTGTTGCCATGTCTCTTCCGCCTCCTGCCTAGCGCCCGCCGGGCACCCTGGTGGTGCGCCCGGCCGCGGCCTGGGTGATCCGGTCGAACATCACGCCGAGCAAGACGATGGCGAGTCCCGCCGCCAGCCCCTTGCCGTACAGCTCGCCCTGCGAGAAGCCGGCCACGACGTCGTAGCCGAGGGCGCCCGCACCGACCAGGCCGCCCACCACGACCATCGACAGCACGTAGATCAGGCCCTGGTTGGTCGCGAGCACCAGGGCACCGCGCGACATCGGCAGCTGGACCTTGGTGACGAGCTGCCAGGTGCCGGACCCGGCCGCCGTCGCCGCCTCGACGGTCGTGGCCGGCACGCCCCGCACGCCGTCCGCGACGATCTTCATCGTCACGGGCGCGGCGTAGACGACGGCCGCGACGATCGCGGTGAAGCGGCTCGCGCCGAACAGCGCGAGGAAGGGTACGAGGTACACGAAGGGCGGCATGACCTGCGCCGCGTCCAGGCCGGGCCGGAGGATCCGGTCGGCGAGCGCGCTGCGGCCCATCCACACGCCCACCGTGACGCCGAGCAGCATCACCAGCAGCGTCGCCACGACGGTCGAGGCGAGCGTGGTCATCGCGTCCTGCCACAGTCCGGTGCCCACCAGCAGCCCCACGCACACCGCGGCGGTGACGCCGGCGCCGGTGCCGCCGAGGACCGCGCCCAGGGCCACCAGCACCAGGCCGGTGAGCCACCAGGGCGAGTCGGTGAGCAGGGTCTGGAAGGGGTTGAGCAGGGCGGTGGTGAGCACGTCGCGGATGCCGTTCGTGACGCCGGACAGATGGTCCTGCGCCCAGGTGGTGACGGTGTCGGCGGCGCTCGCCAGGGACCGTCCCGCTCCGCCCTCGCCGGGGAACTCCGCGGCCCAGACGTACGTGTGGGACAGCCAGGCCGCTACCGCCGCGGCCACCGCGCCCGCGCCGAGCAGCGGCCCGCGCCACCGGCGCGGCGGGCCGCCGGAGCGCTGCGCCCGCTCCGTCCTGACCGCGGCCGCGGTGGTGACCCGGTCCAGGACGATGGCCATGACGACGATGGCGAGGCCCGCGTTGAAGGCGGTGCCGACGTCGAGCGACTGCAGGGCCTGGACGACGGTCTTGCCGAGCCCGGGCGCGTCGATGAGCGCCGCGATGGTGACCATGGAAAGGGCCGCCATGATGGTCTGGTTGACGCCCATCACCACGGTGCGCCGGGACATCGGCAACAGCACCTTGGTGAGGGTCTGCGCCCTGGTCGAACCGAGCGACTCGGCCGCCTCCACGGTGGTCGCCGGGACCGAGCGGATCGCGTGCGCGGTGATGCGGACGGCGGGCGGCGCCGCGTAGATCAGCGTGGCGATGGTGGCGGACGCTGGACCGATGAGGAAGAAGAGGGTGAGCGGCGCCAGGTAGACGAAGGTCGGCATCGTCTGCATGAAGTCGAGCACCGGTGTCACCACGCGGTTGACCCGCGACGACAACCCGGCCCACACGCCCAGCGGGATGCCGAACAGCAGCGCCACCAGCACCGCGGACAGGGTGAGCGCGAGGGTGTCCATGCTCTCCTGCCACAACCCCTGCAGCCCGAAGAAGGTGAAGCCCGCCACCGCCAGCAGCGCCACCCGCCAGTTTCCCAGCGCCCAGGAGACGTAGCCCGCGATCGCGACGACGCCGAGCCACCCGATCTGCGGCACCGGACGGCCGTCGGGGGGCTGTGAGACCAGGGTCTGGACGAAGGTCACCAGGTTGTCGATGACCAGCCGGATCTCGTTGAAGAAGTAGAGGAACAGCGGGTTGCTGTTGCGGTCCGCGCCGATGGTGTCGTTGACCTCGTTGAACCAGCGGTGCAGCGAGGTCAGGTCGGCGGCCGCGAGGGCGAGCGTGTGCCGGCCGCGCAGCAGCGCGAAGAGCACCAGCCACAGCACGACGATGCCCGCCACGACGGCCCGGCGGCGCAGCCTGAGGGGTACGGGGCGTTCCCGCGTGCCGGAGGCGGCGACGGCCATCACGCGCCGCCTTCCGCGCCGGCGAGGACGGCGAGGATCTCCTCGTCGCCGACGACGCCGAGCAGCCGTCCCTCCTCGACGACCCTGACCGGCTTCCCGGCGCCGAGCACGACCCGCGTCGCCTCGCGCACGACGGTGCCGGGGCCGAGTTCGGGACCGTCGAGGACGTCGTCGGGCCGGGGGTCGCGCATGATCCAGCGGAGCGTCAGCACATCGGCGCGCGGCACGTCCTTCACGAACTCGCGCACGTAGTCGTCGGCGGGGGCGCCGACCAGTTCGTCGCCCGTGCCGCACTGCACCGTCCTGCCGTCGCGCATGATCAGGATGCGGTCGCCGAGCTTGAGGGCCTCGGACAGGTCGTGGGTGATGAAGACCATCGTCTTGCCGACCTCGCGGTGCAGCCGGATGACCTCGTTCTGCATGTCGCGGCGGATCAGCGGGTCGAGTGCGGAGAACGGCTCGTCGAAGAAGAGGATGCCGGGGTCCCCGGCCAGTGCCCGGGCCAGGCCGACGCGCTGCTGCATGCCGCCCGAGAGCTGGTCGGGGTAGGAGTTCTCGTAGCCCGCCAGGCCGACGAGTTCGACGACCTCCAGGGCCCGCTTCGTGCGTTCGGCCCGGCCCGTGCCGCGGATCTCCAGGCCGTACGCGACGTTGTCGACGACCCGGCGGTGCGGCAGCAGGCCGAAGTGCTGGAAGACCATGGAGAACCGGTTGCGGCGCAGTTCGCGCAGGCGTTTGGCGTCGGCGGCGCGGATGTCCTCGCCCTCCAGGACGACCTCGCCCGCGGTCGGTTCGACGAGCCGGGTCAGACAGCGCACCAGGGTCGACTTGCCGGAGCCGGACAGCCCCATCACGACGAAGACCTCGCCGGGCGCGACGTCGAAGTGGACGTCGCGCACGGCCGCGGTGCAGCCGGTGCGCTCCATCAGCTCGCGTCGGCCGAGTCCGCACAGCTCCTGCGACCCCGGCACCCTGTCGGCCTTCGGCCCGAACACCTTCCACAGCCCGCGCACGGAGATGACCGCGTCCCGGTCCTGGCCCTGGTCCTCGTCGCGGGACGCGCCGCGCCGCTGCGGCGCATCGGTCGGTGCTGGGGTCACGGTGGGCCTCTCTTCGGCGTTCAGCCGCGGAACCAGTGCTGCGGCCTGGGTCGGATGTTCTGCCAGATGTGCTTGGGCTCGCGGTACTCGTCCAGGCCGGTCGGTCCCAGTTCCCTGCCCACGCCCGAGTGCCCGAAGCCACCCCATTCCGCCTGGGGCACGTAGGGGTGGTAGTCGTTGATCCACACGGTGCCGTGGCGCAGCCGGCGGGCGACCCGCTGCGCGCGGCCGGCGTCCCGTGTCCACACGGCGCCGGCGAGGCCGTACTCGGTGTCGTTGGCGATGCGTACGGCGTCGTCCTCGTCCGTGAAGCGCTCGACGGTCAGCACGGGCCCGAAGGACTCCTCGTGGACGACGCGCATGCCCTGGTCGCAGTCGTCGAGCACGGTCGGCGGGTAGTAGAAGCCGTCCCGGAGCGCCGGGTCCGCCGGCCGGGCGCCGCCGCAGCGCAGCACGGCGCCCTCGGCGATCCCGGCGGCGACGTACGCCTCGACCTTGTCGCGGTGCGCGGCGGAGATCAGCGGGCCGGTCTCGGCCGCGGGGTCGAAGGGCCCGCCGAGCCGGATGGCCGAGGCGCGCCGTACGACCTCGTCGACGAAGGCGTCGTGGACGGTGTCCTGCACGATCAGCCGGGCCCCGGCGGAGCAGACCTGCCCGGAGTGCAGGAAGACGGCCGTGAGCGCGAAGTCCACGGCCGTCTCGAAGTCGGCGTCGGCGAAGACCACGTTGGGGTTCTTCCCGCCGAGTTCGAGGGCGACCCTCTTGACCGTGGCGGCGGCCGCGGCCATCACGCGTCTGCCGGTGGCCAGACCGCCGGTGAAGGAGACCATGTCGACGCCGGGGTGCTCGGCGAGCGGGGCGCCGGCCTCGGGCCCCGCGCCGAGGACGAGGTTCCCGGCTCCCGGCGGGAGTCCGGCCTCCTCCAGGGCCCGCATCAGCAGCACGGAGGTGGAGGGGGTCAGCTCGCTGGGCTTGAGGACGAAGGTGTTGCCCGCGACGAGCGCCGGCGCGACCTTCCAGGAGGCCTGCAGCAGCGGGTAGTTCCAGGGGGTGATCAGGGCGCAGACGCCGACCGGCTCGTACTCGACGCGGCTGATGGCGTCGTCGCGGCCGGTGTCGACGACCCGTCCGGCCGAGGTCCCCGCGATGCCGCCGTAGTGGCGCAGGCAGGCGACGACGTCGGCGATGTCGTACTCGCTCTCCACGAGCCGTTTGCCGGTGTCGAGGGATTCGGCGCGGGCGAAGTCCTTGGCGTCCCGCTCCACGATGCCGGCGGCGCGCAGCAGGAGGGCGCCGCGTTCGCGCTCCGGGGTCCGCGGCCAGGGTCCGTGGTCGAAGGCGGCGCGGGCGGCGGCGACCGCGGCCTCCGCGTCGGCGCGGCTCGCCTCGGGGACCGTCGCGACGAGGGCTCCGTCGGCGGGGCAGCGGATCTCCCGGCGGCCTCCGGCCACCGCTTCGCGCCACTCTCCGTCCAGGTACAGGTCTGCCACGCGCGGAGTCCTCGCTTCGTTGCACATAGCGCATCGAATTGCTTGTGGTGGAACACCATGTCCGACCGGCCACCGGCCGTCAAGGGGTGGCACGGCGTGTACGGCACATCGTGACCCGGCGAACGGGACGGCCGGCGGGGTCAGTTGGCCGCGACGTCGCGGTGCCGGTAGTACTGCGCCTTCGAGGGCGGCAGCGGTGCACGGCCGAGGATCAGGTCGGCCGCCTTCTCGGCGATCATCATCACCGGCGCGTAGATGTTCCCGTTGGTCACGTAGGGCATCACGGACGCGTCGACCACGCGCAGCCCCTCCACGCCGTGCACCCGCATGCTCTCCGGATCGACCACGGCCATCGCGTCGGTGCCCATCCGGCAGGTGCAGGACGGGTGGAGGGCGGTCTCGCCCTCCTCGGCGACCCACGCCAGGATCTCCTCGTCGGTCTCGACGCCGGGGCCGGGCGAGACCTCGCCGCCGTTGAAGGGGGCGAGCGCGGGCCGGCCGAGGATGTCGCGGGCGACACGCACCGCCTCGACCCACTCGCGGCGGTCCTGTTCGGTGGAGAGGTAGTTGAAGCGCAGGGCGGGCTTCTCGCGCGGGTCGGTGCTCCGGATCTTCACCGTGCCGCGGGCGTCGGAGTACATCGGCCCCACGTGCACCTGGTAGCCGTGGCCGCCGGCCGGGGCGGAGCCGTCGTAGCGCACGGCTATGGGCAGGAAGTGGAACATCAGGTTGGGGTAGTCCACGTCCTCGTTGCTGCGCGCGAAGCCCCCGGCCTCGAAGTGGTTGGTGGCGGCGGGGCCCTTGCGGAACAGCCACTGCAGGCCGATGAACGGGTAGCGCCACTTGGCCAGGTACGGCTGCATGGACACCGGCTGCGTGCAGGCGTACTGGACGTAGACCTCCAGGTGGTCCTGGAGGTTCTCGCCGACGCCGGGCAGGTCGTGGACGACGTCGATGCCGAGCGCCGACAGCTCCCCGGCGTCACCGACCCCCGACAGCTGCAGCAGCTGGGGCGAGTTCACCGCGCCGCCGCAGAGCACCACCTCGCGGGCGCGCACCTGTTCACGGGCGCCCCCGCGGCGTTCGTACTCCACGCCGACGGCCCGCTTGCCCTCGAACAGGACCCGGGTGACCAGCGCCCGGGTCCGCACCGTCAGGTTGGGGCGGCCGCGCACCGGGTCCAGGTAGGCCCGGGCGGCGGAGAGCCGGCGGCCGCGGTGGACGTTGCGGTCGAAGGGCGCGAAGCCCTCCTGGCGGTAGCCGTTGACGTCGTCGGTGAGGGGGTGGCCCGCCTCCTGGACGGCCTGGAGGAAGGCGGGGAAGAGCGGGCTCTCGGCGGGCCCGCGCTCCAGGACGAGCGGGCCGTCGTGGCCGCGGAACTCGTCGTCCGGGTCGGCGGCGAGGCAGTTCTCCATGCGCTGGAAGTACGGCAGGCAGTGGGCGTAGTCCCAGTGCTCCATGCCGGGGACCCTCGCCCAGCGCTCGTAGTCCATGGGGTTGCCCCGCTGGAAGATCATGCCGTTGATGCTGCTGGACCCGCCGAGCACCTTGCCCCGGGCGTGGTAGATCCGCCGCCCGCCCATGTGGGGTTCCGGCTCGGACTCGTAGCCCCAGTCGTAGAACCGGCTGCCGATGGGGAAGGTGAGCGCCGCCGGCATGTGGATGAAGACGTCCCAGGGATAGTCGGGGCGACCGGCCTCCAACACCAGGACGCGGTTGCCGGGATCGGCGGAGAGCCGGTTCGCGAGGGCGCAGCCTGCGGAGCCCCCGCCGACGATGACGAAGTCGTACTGCACGGGAGGAGCCATGTCAGCCTCGTCTCACTGGTCTCGCTTGCTTCGCTTGTCTCGCTCGCCTCGATCACGCGGGTCGACAGGTCGACTGGCGCAGCATGCTAGTACGGTGCCGCTATGCGCACCAGGTTGCGAACGGCGCAACTTGACATGTGAGGTGGGGGATTGCCCCTCCCCCGGGCCGCGTCCGGGCAGCCCCCGCACTGTTGTTTACCGCGCGTATAGTTTCGCTGTGAGCAACTTCAGTGCAGATACCGAAACAAGCGGGGCGCAGCCGGGCGGCGTCCAGTCCGTGGACCGGGCGATCAGCGTGCTGGAGATCCTGGCGCAGCGCGGCGAGGCCGGCGTGAGCGAGGTCGCCGCCGAGATCGAGGTCCACAAGTCGACGGCGTTCCGGCTGCTCGGCGCGCTGGAGGCACGCGGGTTGGTGGAGCAGGCGGGCGAGCGCGGCAAGTACCGGCTCGGCTTCGGCATCGTACGGCTGGCCGGCGCGGTGACCGGCCGCATCGACATCACTCAGCAGGGCCGCCCGGTGTGCGAGCGGCTCGCCGAGGAGATCGGCGAGACCGTCAACATCGCCGTGATGGAGAAGCACTTCGCGATCAACCTGTACCAGGTGCGCGGACCGGCGGCGGTCACCGCGCACAACTGGGTCGGCCAGCTGACCCCGCTGCACGCGACCTCCAGCGGCAAGATCCTGCTCGCCCACCTCCCCGCCGGGCAGCGCGCGGAACTCCTCGCGGACGCGGGCCTGGAGAAGCTGACCCCGCACACCCTCACCTCGCGGACGAAGCTGGAGAAGGACCTCGCCGGGGCCCGGGAGCGCGGGTACGCCTGGACGCTGGAGGAGCTGGAGATCGGCCTGCACGCGATGGCCGCCCCCGTCCGCTCGCGCGACGGCGAGGTCGTCGCCGCCGTCAGCGCCTCCGGCCCCTCGTACCGCTTCACGCAGGAGCGCATGCACGAGCTCGCGCCGCTGCTGGTCGCCGGGGCCGCCGAGATCAGTCACCGCATGGGCTACCTGGGCTGAGCCGTGCCGAGTCGTTCGTGCACCCAGTCGTGGAAGCCGGCGATGTGGTGCTCGCTCGGGACCAGGACCCCGCCCTTGGCGTAGAGCCGGGAGGCCATCGCGGGCTGGCAGCGCTCGCAGGCCTCGAAGTCCTGGCGGTTGACCCGGTCGAAGAGTTCGACCGAGCGGCTGACATCCCTGCCCCCGGTGACGACCTCCTCCAGGTAGAGCCAGTCGCACTCGACGACCGTGCGGTCTGCCGCGACCGGGTACATGCGGTGGAAGATCACGTGGTCCGGCACCAGGTTGACGAAGACCTGCGGCTTGATGGTGATCGCGTAGTAGCGGCGGTCCTGGTCCGCGGAGACCCCGGGTATGCGCTCCAGACCGGGCGAGCCGTCCACGGTGAAGCCCTGGACGTCCGCGCCGAACTCCGCACCGTGGCCGACGTAGTACTGCGCGGCGTAGCCGTCGGCGAACTCCGGTAGCACCTCGGTGAGTTCGGGGTGGATCGTGGCGCAGTGATAGCACTCCATGAAGTTCTCGACGATGAGCTTCCAGTTGGCCCGCACGTCGTAGACGATCCGCCGGCCGACCCTCAGGTCCTCGATGCCGTAACGCTCCAGGGACGCCACGTCCCCCAGCCGGGTGACGACCTCGCCGACCACCTGCTCCTCGAAGGACGGCGGGTCCTCGGCCAGGCAGACCCAGACGTACCCCAGCCACTCGCGGACGTGGACGGCGACGAGTCCGTACTCGGTGCGTCCCACGTCGGGCATCTTGGTGAGGTTGGGGGCCGCCACGAGCCTGCCGTCCAGGTCGTACGTCCAGGCGTGGTAGGGGCACTGGAACGCCCGTCGGACCTCGCCGCCCTCCTCGGTGAGCAGCCGGGCGCCGCGGTGCCGGCACACGTTGAAGAAGGCACGCACCGCGTTGTCCCGGGACCGGGTGACCAGGATGCTCTCGCGGCCGACGTCCACGGTCCTGAAGGCGCCCGGCCGGCCGAGTTCGGAGGAGCGCGCCACGCAGAACCACATCGTCTCGAAGATGCGCTCCTGCTCCTGGGCGAAGATCCCGGGGTCCGTGTAGTAGGAGCCGGGGAGGGTGGCGATCAGGCTGTCCGGCAGACCGGTCGGGGTCACGGGCACTCCTTGCAGGACGTTGTGTAATGAGCAACGGAGTGTGCAGTGCGCAACTGCAGCATGTGGCGCCGGTCCGGCGCTGTCAAGACGTGGCGGCGGCCAGCCGCTTGCGCCAACGGGTGAACGACCGGGGCCGGTTCATCCCCAGCACCGCCACCGGCATCCCGCCCCTGCGGTAGACGGCGAGCACGTCACGCCCCTCCGGGGCGCCCTCCTCGACCGTGACGGTGTCGGCCCCCGCGGCGCGGCCCGCGAACTGGATGCGCACCCCGTACTGGTCGGACCAGAAGTACGGCGGACGCGGCGCCCGTTGCCCGCTCGGGCCGCCGGACAGCAGCGCGGCAACGGCGGCGGCCGGACGCTCCAGTGCTCCCGTCCAGTGCTCCACGCGGTGGTGCGCTCCGGCGGCCGGGTCGTACCAGGCGGCGCAGTCGCCGACGGCGACGACGCCCGGCAGGTTCGTCCGGCCGTCCGGCCCGCACAGCACGCCGTCGCCGAGCCCGATCCCGGACCCGGCGAGCCAGTCCACGCAGGGGCGCGCCCCGATGCCGACGACCACGGTGTCCGCGGGCAGCCTGCGGTCGTCGGCCAGGAGCACGGCCGTCACCCGCCCGCCGCCGTCCGTCTCGGTCCCCCGCACCCCCGTGCCGCACAGCAGCCGTACGCCGTGGTCGGCGTGGAGGCCCGACACGACGCCGCCCATCGTCTCGCCGAGCGGCCCCGAGAGCGGGGTGGGCGCTGCCTCGACGACGGTGACGTCGAGGCCGAGGGCGCACGCGGTCGAGGCGACCTCGGCCCCGATGAAGCCACCGCCGATGACGACGAGCCGGCCGCCGCGCGCCAGGTCGGCCCGTAGCGCGCGGGCGTCGTCCAGGGTGCGCAGGGTGTGCACCCCGGACCCGGACCCGGCCGCGGCGCCGGGCAGGGTACGGGCCGCGGCCCCGGTGGCGATGACGACGCCGTCCGCGCCGACGGAGCGGCCGTCCGCGAGTCCGACACTCCGGGCGCCCGGGTCGAGCGCCACGGCCCGTGCGCCGAGCAGCCATTCGGCCCCGAGGTCCTCGTCCTCCGCCTCCAGGACCAGGGCGGTCTCGTCGGCCCGTCCGGCGAGGAACTCCTTGGACAGCGGCGGCCGGTCGTACGGCCGGTGCGGTTCGTCGCCCACGACCACCAGCCGCCCGTCGAACCCCCGGGCACGCAGCGCCCGCGCCGCCGACAGCCCCGCCAGCGAGGCGCCGACCACGAGGACCGCTCTCACCCGGCTCCCCCGGCGGGCCGGCCGGCGGCGCACGACGGGAGGCCCGGGGCGGCCGGCGACAGCCGTACGTGGATCATGCCGTCCTCGACCACGACCTCGTGCGTCCGCACCGGCCGCCTGGCCGGGGGCGCGTCCACCGCGCCCGTCCGCAGGTCGAACTTCGAGGCGTGCAGCGGGCACTCGACCTCGCACCCCTCCAGCCAGCCGTCCGCGAGCGACGCGTCCTGGTGGGTGCAGGTGTCGTCGACGGCGTAGAGCTCGCCCTCCTCGGTGTGGAACACCGCGACGGGCGGGTCGGTTTCGAGCCGGAAGGCCTCGCCACGCGGGAGATCCGCGAGCCGGCACACGGGAATCATCATGACACCTCGGTGCGTATGGCGGAACTGATTGCGGTTGACGCAACATCAGTGTGGGGGCGCCCCCCACCCCTGTCAAGGCGTCGCCCGGACGTCCGGGACGCCGGATCTGACGGGTGATCACCCGCCGCGATTCGGTCACGGGGGTTGTCCGGGTTCAACCGAATGACATAATCCGTTCCTCTTCTGCATGACAACGGCCGGAATCCGGCCCGGAGGAAGTGACCCACGGCATGAACGTGACCGTTTCGGCCCAGCAGCCCCGTGTGCTGGTCGTGGAGGACGAGGCGAGCATCGCCTCGATGCTCGCGATGGCGCTGCAGTTCCTGGGCTTCGACGTGGTCACGGCCGGTACCGGCGAGGAGGCGGTGAGCACGGCCGCCGAGCGCGCGGCCGACGTGATCCTGCTCGACGTGGGGCTGCCGGACCTCGACGGCTTCGAGGTCTGCCGCAGGCTCCGCGCCGCCCGGGTCGACGCGCCCGTCCTCTTCCTCACCGCCCGGGACGCGGTGGAGGACAAGATCAGGGGGCTGGCGCTGGGCGGCGACGACTACGTCACCAAGCCCTTCGACATCAACGAGGTCGCGGCCCGGGTGAACGCCCTGCTGCGCCGGGGCCGGGCCCCCGAGCCCGCCGGTCGCCGGCTGCGCGCGGGCTGGGTCGAGCTCGACGCGGACACCCACGAGGTGTGGCGGCACGGCAGGCCCGTCCAGGTCTCGGCCACCGAGTTCGCGCTGCTCCGCTTCCTGCTGGAGAACCCGGACCGGGTGGTCTCCAAGGGGCAGATCCTCGACGCCGTGTGGAGCTGCGGCTTCCAGGGCGAGTCCGGGATCGTGGAGACCTACATCTACTACCTCCGCCGCAAGCTCGGGGACACCGACCAGTCGCTGATCCGCACCGTGCGGGGGGCCGGCTACCTGGTGCGGGCCGGGCAGGCGGGCGATACGGCTTCGCGCTGACGGTCCCCGCGCGCGGCGCTATGTTGGCCTTCGGAGGAAGAGCCGACGAGAAGAGGGCATGATCCCGAACGAAGCCGCCGCCCAGGAGCCTGAAGCGCCGCTCGAGCAGCCGGGAGCGGAGCGGCTCGGGCTGCTGCGGTCCTCGGGCGACGACCAGGGCGAGCGCGAGGCGCTGCGGCTGGGACTGCAGCAGGCGGTGGCGGCGCTGAACGGCTTGGGCGGACTGGTCCACCTGCGCGGGCAGGAGGCCCGGGGCGGGGTACCGCTGCGCCTGGCCGCCAGCAGCGGTCTGCCCCGGAACCTCACCCGGGGCTGGCTCTTCCTTCCCCCGCAGGACGGCACCGCGCCCGGTCGCGCGACGACCGGCGGCGAGCCGGTGTGGCTGCCCACCACGGAGACGACCCCCGGCCCGCTGCCGGGCGGGTCCGGGCTCGCCGCCGTACCGCTCCCCGGCCCCGAGGGCCCGCTCGGGGCGCTCTCGGTGGTGACCGCGGACGCCGTGCCGCCGGCCCCGGGCGAGTGGGAGCTGCTGCAGGCGATCGCCGCGTGGGTGTCGGGGCGGCTGGGACGGACGGCCGCCGTCGAGTCCCGCGAGCGCTGGCGCCTGGCGGAGGGCGGTTCCGGCCCGCGGCCCCGGGAGACCCCGTCCGACGTGGGCATCGGCACCTGGGAGTGGAACGTCCGCACCGGCGAGGCGTACCTGGACGAGACCGCGCGCTCCGTCTTCGGGATGTCGCCGCAGATGTACGACGGGCGTTTGGAGACCTGGGTGGAGCTGGTCCACCCCGAGGACCTGCCGTGGGTGATCGCCGACGCCGAGGAGGCCGCCCGGGCCGCCGGCGGTTTCGCCTGGGAGTACCGGGTCCGCCGGCCGGACGGGAGCTTCCGCTGGGTGCAGGCCCGTGGCCGCAGCGTGCTCGGTGCGGACGGCAAGGCCGTGCGACTGGCCGGGGTGCTGTGGGACAGCACGGAGACCCGGGTCGCGATGGACGCCGCCGGCCGGGCCCTGCGCCACATGAGCGACGGATTCCTGGCGGTCGACGACGACGGCCGCATAGCCTTCGCCAACCCGCAGGCGGAGCGGCTGCTCGGGGCACGGCGGCCACTGGTCGGCGACGTGCTGTGGGACCTGCCAGGCGTGCACGGATCGGAACTCGAGGCGCACTGCCGCCGGGCGGCCGGGGGCGATGCGACCGTCAGCGCGGACATCGAGTGGGACGGCGGCAAACGCCGCTACCACCTGCGCGTCATGCCGGTGCCCGACGGCCTGACCCTCTACCTCACCGACGTCACCGAGCACCGGCTGGCCGAGGAGGCCCGCGCCGACGCCGCCCGCACCGCCGCCGACCGCGCCGCGCACATCGGCCGGCTCACCACCGCGCTCGCCGAGGCCGTCACCGTCAAGGACGTCGTCGCCGCCGTCGCCGACCGCGTGCTCCCGCTGTTCGACGCGACCGGGCTGATCATCAAGACGCTGGAGGGCGATCTGCTGCGGGTGGTCGGCTTCGTCGGCTACCCGCCGGGCCTGATGGAACGGCTCAGCCGGACCCGGCTCGCCGAGGGCAGCCCCAGCACCGACGCCATCCGCGAGCGCGTGCCCCGCTACGTCACGTCCGCGAAGGAGTTCCGCGAGGCGTACCCGACCCGGGTGCACCTCCAGGAGTGGTCGCAGAAGCACGCCTGGGCCTTCCTCCCGCTGATCGTCTCCGGGAAGGCCGTCGGCTCCTGCGTCGTCTCCTTCTCCGAGCCCCGCCCGTTCAGCGAGGAGGAGCGCACCCTGCTGACCGCGCTCAGCGGGCTGGTCGCCCAGGCACTGGAGCGGGCCCGGCTGTACGACGCCGAGCACGGGCGGGCGCAGGAGCTCCAGCGCGGTCTGCTGCCGCGCCTCCTGCCCGAACTGCCGGCGGTCAGCGCCGCGGCGCGCTACCTGCCCGCCGTCGAGGGGACGACGGTCGGCGGGGACTGGTACGACGTCATCCCCCTCTCCGCCGACCGGGTCGCGCTGGTCATCGGGGACGTGATGGGGCACGGGATCTCCGAGGCCGTGACGATGGGGCGGCTGCGCACCGCGGTGCACACCCTGGCCGGTCTCGAACTGCCGCCCGACGAGCTGCTCGCGCACCTCAACGACCTGGTCAGCGACCTCGGGGACGACTTCTACGCGACCTGCCTGTACGCCGTGTACGACCCCACCAACCGCACCTGCACCTTCTCCCGGGCCGGTCATCCGCCGCCCGCGCTGGTGCTGCCCGACGGCACCGTCCACTTCGCCGGGCACTCGCCGGACGCCCCGCTGGGCGCGGCCACACCGCCGTTCGCGACCGCGCAGCTGGAGATCCCCGACGGCAGTCTGCTGGTCCTCTACACCGACGGCCTCGTCGAGTCCTCGCGCCGGGACATCGACACCGGCATGGCCGGGCTGGCGAAGGCCCTCACCGGCGCGCGGGCCGCGACGCCGGCGCGGACCGCGGACGGCCGCCGGGGCGAGGCCGAACGGCTCGGCAGGCTCTGCGAGGAGGTCGCAACGGCCCTCGACCCCCACCAGCAGCACGCCGGGGACGACGCGGCCCTGCTCATCGCCCGTACTCATGCCCTGGCGCCCGGCGACGTCGCCACCTGGTCCCTGCCCGAGGACCCGCTCGCCGCGGGCCAGGCGCGCGAGCACGTCCGCAGCCGGCTGGACGCCTGGGGCCTGGACGAACTGGTCATGACCACCGAGCTGATCGCCAGCGAGCTGGTCGGCAACGTGGTCCGGCACGCCCGGGGGCCCATCGACCTGCGGCTGATCCGCAGCCGCACCCTCGTCTGCGAGGTGTCGGACGGCAGTCTCAGCACCCCCCGGATCCGGCACGCCGGCGACACCGACGAGGGCGGCCGCGGGCTGCAGCTGGTGGCCGCGCTGTGCCAGCGCTGGGGCACGCGCTACGTACCCGGCGGCAAGTGCATCTGGACCGAGCAGGCGATCCCGGAACCGTCGTGACGTCGGGCGACACCCAGCGGCAACTCTGATCGGGCTTTGATGTGACTCTGATGCTCCGGTGCTTGGCTTGCGCGCATGACCACCCACGCACCGGTGTCCACGGGCCTGGATTCCTGTCTTGACCTGGGATTCACCGACTCCGGCGGAGGCGAGCCCTCGTTGCGGCGGGAGCTGTTCGCCGCCCTTATAGAAGTCGTCTCCGGCTCGGGTGAGTGGAGCGAGCAGACCGCCGCGCGGATCCGCGGCGAGGGGGTCGCCTGGGCGGCGCGTGGCGAGCCGGTGAGCGCGCTGCGGGTCGCCGTCCAGGAGACGACCGAGCACATCCTGCTCTCCAGCGGGCACACGGCGGCCGGCGCCACCGCCTCCGACGGCTCCCGCGACGAGTTCGCGCGGCGCCTCGCCGACGCCGGGCGCCGCGTGGGCCGGGAGCTGAACCGGGGCTTCTTCGCCCAGTCGGGACCGCGAAGTCCGGCCCCGGTCCCTGAGCCGCCACGGCCCGGACCGTCCTACGCCCCGCCCGCCTACGCCGTGATGGCGCTGCGCGCGCCCGGCCGTCCCCCGCGCGACGTCGAGGCGGTGGCCCGCGGCCACGGCGGCCCGGAGACGGCCGTGCTCACCTCGGCGCGCGGGCTGTACGTGCTCACCCCCGCGCCGCGCCACGAGGAGTCCCTCGACCTGGCGGAACGCGTCCACCGGGACCTCGGCGGGACGGTCCGGCTCGCGGTGCACTGGAAGCCGTACAACGAGGTGACGGCCGGTCAGCTGCTGGTGGACGACATCTGCGCGGTGGTGGACGCGCTGGGCTTCGGGCCCGGCGTGTACCAGCTGGACGACGTCCTGGTCGAGTACGCGGCCGCGCAGACCCCCGACATCGCGCAGCGGCTGGTCGGCATGGTGCAGCCGGTGCTGGCCGACCGGGTGCTGCGGGAGACGCTGAGCGCGGTGATCTCCGCCGACGGCGACCCCGACCTGGCGTGCGAGCTGCTCACGCTCCGCCGCAAGTTCTTCGACCGCCGGCTGCGCCGGGTCGAGGAGCTGACCGGCCGTCGCGTCGACGGCCCGCGCGACCTGCAGGTCCTGCGGACGGCCGTCGCCGTCGCCGCGATCATGCGCCAGTGAGCGCCGGCAACCGGACCCGGAACCACGCGCCCGACTCCGACGCCTCCACCCGCACCGACCCCGAGTGCGCCGCGGCGATCGCGGCGACGATGCTCAGGCCCAGGCCGCTGCCGGGGGCGGGGTGACCGTCCGCGTGGGCGGGGCGGGCCGGGCCGCCGGCGCGGAAGAACCGCTCGAAGATCCGCTCGTGCAGCTCCTCGGGTATCCCGGGGCCGCCGTCGACGACGTCGACGATCTGCTCGTCGCCCTCGCGGCCGACCCGTACCTCGGCGGGGACGTCGTGGGCGGTGTGCGCGACGACGTTGGCCAGCAGGTTGGTGACCACCTGGCGGAGCCGGTCGGGATCGCCGGTCACCACGTGGGACCCGGATTGCACGACGAGGGTCACCGGTCGGTCGGGGGCGGTGACGCGGGTGTCGGCCACCGCGTCGGCGCAGAGTTCGGCCAGGTCGACGGGGCGGCACTCCAGGGGGCGGCCCTGGTCGAGGCGGGCGAGCAGCAGCAGCTCGTCCACGAGGGCCGACATCCTGCGGGTCTCGTTCTGCACCCGGCGCATGGCGTCGTCCAGCCGCGCCGGGTCGTCGAGGGCGCCGAAGCGCACCAGCTGCGCGTAGCCGCCGATCGCGGTGAGCGGGGTGCGCAGTTCGTGGCTGGCGGCGCCGACGAAGTCGCGCAGCTGCTCCTCGGCCTTGCGGCGGCGGTTGAACTCCTCGTCGACGCGGCCGAGCATCGCGTTGACGGCGTCGGCCAGCGCCTCCACCTCCGCCGTCGACACCGGGGCCGAGACCCGCTGCGAGGGCGCGCCCTCCGCGGCGAAGCGGCGTGCGGTGGCGGTGATCTCCTTGAGCGGCGAGATGGTGCGGCGGCTGAAGTACAGGGCGCCGAGCACGACGCCGGCGATCAGCGGCACACCGGAGACGGCCTCGATGACCACGAGGTTGTGCACGGTGGCGGCGTCGTCCGCGGTGGACTCCGCGATCACCAGGTAACCGCCGTCGGGCAGCTTCTCCACGACCGCCCGCATCGGGGCCGGGCCGACCGCGCCCGCCCGGCCATCGGTCGCCAGGCGATCGAGGTCGGCGCTGGACAGCCGGATGACGGCCCGCTCCACCATCGCGCCGGACTCGCGCTGCACGACCCGGCCGATGGCGTCGGTGAGCAGCACCACGGCGTTCGCCCCGGCGGGCTTGAGGTCCGAGCTGGTCTCCAGCTCGTCGAGGCGGTCCTGGCGTATGGAGGCGAGCTGCTGGTCCAGCCGGTTGCGCAGGCCCTCGGCGAGGGCACGGGCGGCGTAGACGTCCGCGGCCGCGACGCCGATCGTGGTGATCGCCAGGAAGCCGAGCGCGAGGCGCCAGTACAGCGAGCGGGGCCACCAGCGCATCCGGCGCCGCCTGCCGGGTGTCTCCACGTGCCCACCCCTCGTTCGGTTCCGGCCGCTTCCGAGCCGATACTAGGACAGGCCCCGGACACATCCGTTCGACCGATCGAGCCGAGGAGACCGCACGATGCGCATCGCCGTCCTGGACGACTATCAGAAGGCTGCGCACCGGTTCGCGGACTGGGACGCACTGGGCGCGGAGGTGGTCTTCCACCATGACCACATAGGCGGCACGGCCGAGCTGGCCGAGGCGCTGGACGGCTTCGACGTCGTGGTCGCCATGCGCGAGCGCACCCCTTTCACCGAGGAGCGCTTCGCGGCGCTGCCGGCGCTGCGGCTCCTGGTGACCACGGGGATGGCGAACGCGTCCGTGGACCTGGATGCGGCCCGGCGGCACGGTGTGACGGTGTGCGGCACGGAGAGCGTCCCGCACGCCACGGCCGAGCTGACCTGGGGGCTCGTCCTGTCGATGGTCCGGCACATCCCCGAGGAGGCGGCGGGGATGCGGCGCGGTGAGTGGCAGCACACGATCGGCGGCGACCTGCACGGACGGACGCTGGGTGTGGTGGGGCTGGGCCGGCTGGGCACGCGGGTGGCCGCGATCGGCAGCGCCTTCGGGATGCGTGTCCTGGCGTGGAGCACCCACCTCGACCCCGGGCACGCCGCCGCGTGCGGCGCGCGGGCGGTCGGCAAGCGGGAGCTGTTCGCGCAGTCCGACGTGGTCACCGTGCACTACAAGCTCAGCGAGCGCAGCACCGGCCTGGTGGGTGCGGAGGAGCTGGGCTGGATGAAGCCCACGGCGCTGCTGGTCAACACCTCGCGCGGGCCGCTCGTCGACACCCCCGCACTGGTCGCGGCGCTGCGTGAGCGCCGGATCGCCGGCGCGGCACTGGACGTGTACGACACCGAGCCGCTGCCCGCCGCGGACGTCCTGCGGACCCTGCCCGGCACGCTGCTCACCCCGCACCTGGGCTACGTCACGGAGGCCACGTACGAGGTCTTCCACCGGCAGGCGGTGGAGGACATCGCGGCCTTCCGCGACGGCGCGCCGCTGCGGGTGCTCGCGGCCTGAGCGGCGGGCCGAAGCCCGCGGGGACCGGAGCCGTCGGGCTCCGGTCCCCGCGGGTGCGACGGGCGCAGCGGCTCAGTGGCCGCGGGCGATCCACTCGTCGAGGTGCGGGGCCTCGGCGCCGATGGTGGTGCTGTCGCCGTGGCCGGTGCGCACCACCGTCTCCGGCGGCAGGGTCAGCAGTCGGTCGCGGATGGAGCCGACGATGGTGGGGAAGTCCGAGAAGGACCGGCCCGTGGCGCCCGGGCCGCCCTGGAAGAGGGTGTCGCCGGTGAAGACGGTGCCGAGGGCGGGCGCGTACAGGCACACGGCGCCCGGCGCGTGGCCGGGAGTGTGCAGCACCGTGAGCTCGGTGCCGGCCACCGCGATGACCTGACCGTCCGTCAGTTCGCCGTCCGGGGATCGCTCGGGGTGGGTCTGCTTCCACAGCGGCAGGTCGTCGCCGTGCAGCAGGATCGGCGCGCCGGTACGGGCCGCGAGCGCGGGCGCGGCGTCGATGTGGTCGTTGTGGGCGTGGGTGCTGACGATCGCGACCAGCCGGCGGCCGCCCAGTGCCGCGGCGATGGCGTCGGCGTCGTGGGCGGCGTCGACGACGATCGCCTCGGTGTCGTCGCCGACGATCCAGACGTTGTTGTCGACGTCCCAGGTGCCGCCGTCCAGCGAGAAGGTCCCCGAGGTGACGAGGTGGTCGATGCGGGCGGCCATCAGAGGACCACCACCGAGCGCAGCACGTCGCCGTGGTGCATCCGCTCGAACGCCTTCTCCACCTCGTCCAGGGCGATGGTCTCGGTCACGAAGGTGTCCAGGTCCAGCCGTCCCTGCAGGTGGAGGTCGATGAGCATGGGGAAGTCGCGGGAGGGCAGGCAGTCGCCGTACCAGGAGGACTTCAGCGCTCCGCCGCGGCCGAACACGTCCAGCAGCGGCAGTTCCAGCTTCATCTCGGGGGTGGGCACGCCGACCAGGACGACGGTGCCGGCCAGGTCGCGGGCGTAGAAGGCCTGCTTGTACGTCTCGGGGCGGCCGACCGCCTCGATGACGACGTCGGCGCCGAAGCCGCCGGTCAGCTCGCGGACCGCCTCGACGGGGTCGGTCTCCTTGGAGTTGACGGTGTGCGTGGCGCCCAGCTTCTTCGCCGTCTCCAGCTTCCGCGGGTCGATGTCCACCGCGATGATCTTCGCGGCGCCGGCCAGCCGGGAGCCGGCGATGGCGGCGTCGCCGACGCCGCCGCAGCCGATGACGGCGACGGAGTCGCCGCGGCCGACGTTGCCGGTGTTGATGGCCGCGCCGATGCCCGCCATGACGCCGCAGCCGAGCAGCCCGGCGACGGCCGGGGACACGGACGGGTCCACCTTGGTGCACTGACCGGCGTGGACGAGGGTCTTCTCGGCGAAGGCCCCGATGCCGAGCGCCGGGGACAGCTCGGTACCGTCCAGCAGGGTCATCTTCTGCTTGGCGTTGTGGGTGTTGAAGCAGTACCAGGGGCGTCCGCGCAGACAGGCGCGGCACTGACCGCACACGGCGCGCCAGTTGAGGACGACGAAGTCACCGGGGGCGACGTCGGTGACGCCCTCGCCGACCGACTCCACGACGCCGGCGGCCTCGTGGCCGAGGAGGAACGGGAAGTCGTCGTTGATACCGCCCTCGCGGTAGTGCAGGTCGGTGTGGCAGACCCCGCAGGCCTGGATCCGCACCAGCGCCTCCCCCGGCCCCGGGTCGGGCACGACGATCGTTTCCAGGCTGACGGGGGAACCCTTCTCCCGGGCGACGACGGCACGGACCTGATGGGCCATGGGGTACTCCTCGGCTGGTACGGATCCCTGAGGCGGGCGTTTCTCATTACGGCACATTCTGCACGTGCCGCAACGCAAGCATCGACGACGGCCGACAGAACGGTCAAGGACCGCGCAGCCGGGCGGCCGGTGTGCTTCATTCTTACCGAGGATCATGCCCGTCGGCCCCGTTCGGTGGCGTACGGCGCCCGGTGTCTTCCCCTCGGCGCGCGCTGAGCGGCATCCGCCGGTTGCGGTCCCCCGGCACGGCAGGGCACGGGCCCGGCGTCCCCTCCTCACTGCGCGTTGAGCAGCATCCGCGGGTTGCGGTCCCCCGCCGCACGGGACGCGGGCAGGACGGAGACGCCCACCGCCACCGCGACGCACACCCCGACGATCAGGAACAGGGAGGCCGCGGGCGGGGACTGGGCGATGCCCGCGCCGACGCCGCTGGCACCGGCCTGCAGGTCGATCAGCCAGTCGGAGGCGTACACCCCCGCGGTGACACCCGCCGCCGCGGCGACCAGGACGACCAGGCCGACGCCGGTGACGACGGTCGCCACGCTCTGCTGGGGCGTCAGGCCCACGGCGCGGTAGGCGCGCATGTCGCGGGCGTGGTCGCGGAGGCCGTTGCCGACCGCCGTGGACAGCTCGGCCAGAGCGATCAGCGCGAGCACGGTGACCAGTCCGATGATCACGCCGCGCACCGGGGAGAGTTCGGCGCCGGGCCCGGTCACCTCGCGCACCTCCAGGGCGCCGTGCGAGGCGTCGGTGAGGGCGCCGCGCACCGCCGACCGGTCGGCGCCGGGACGCAGGGCGAGGCTGTAGTAGGAAGGCCCGACGGAGGCGTCCTGGGCCCGCAGTACGTCGAGCGGGGCGGAGATGACGCGTCCGCCGTGCCCGGTCTCGATGCTGCGTCCGACGATGTGCAGGATGTGCGGGGTGCCGCCGACGGTGACCCGGAGCCACTGCCCGACCTCGATGTGCAGCGCGTCGATCAGGCCCTGTCCGGCGAGTGCCTCGTCGGGTCCGGCGGGGCGCCGGCCCTCCGCGACGGCGAAGGGGTAGGGGTCGGCGATGGTGCCGATCCCCCGCAGGGTGACGGACTGCGACTGGCCCGGGGCGAGCGCGCGGAGTTCGACGCCCGGGTGGACCGCGGCGATCTCGGGCCGCTCCGCGAGCAGTTGCCGGACCGCCTCGTCCGTCAGGCCGTTGGGGCGGGCGGTGAGCGCGCCTGCCTGGCCGAGTTGTTCCGGGTGGTGCTCGAAACGGTCGAGGGTGGCCCAGGTCCCCAGCGCCACGGTGATCATCAGGATCGGCAGGGCGAGCCGGGCGACGGCGGCCGCGGAGCGGGCGGGCCGGTGCAGCACGCCGCGGCAGCCGAGCACCAGCGCGGGCGGGGTGCCCAGGCGCAGCGCGGCCCGGGCGGCGCCGGACAGCCTGCGGCGTCCCGGAACGGCCCCCCGCGCGGCGGGGATCGGCGGCACGCGGCCGGCCCGCCAGGCGGCCAGCACCGTGGCCGCCGCGATGACCAGTACGGTCGCCGCGGCCGTGCCGGGGAGCGCCCAGGTGTACTGCGGCAGACCCTGCCACAGCCCCATGGCGTCCCCCATGGGTCCGGGGATGCCCGGGGCGAACGTCTCCGCGGCCACCGAGCCGAGCAGGACTCCCGCGGTGGCCAGCACCACGTGCTGCACGAGGAACATCCGGACCACCTGGGCCGGGGTGAAGCCGACCGCCTTCAGCACCGAGATGTCCCGGACGTACGCCAGGACACGGGTGGCGATGCCCCCGGTCACCGCGATCGCGGCGGCCAGCAGCGCGGCCAGCCCGAACAGGCCGAGCAGCAGACCGAGAAGGTGGTTGTCGCCCTCGGCGTCGGCGCGGGCCTCCCGCCAGGTGGCGACGCTGGTGACGCGGTCGGGGCCGACGGCGGCGACGGCCCGCGTGACGACGAAGGCGGTGTCCGCCGGGTCCTTCAGCCGCAGCCCCACCGTCTGCCCCGGCCGTGCCGGGCCGGTGGCGAGGCCGCTCACGAGCGCGGGCGACGCCCAGGCGACACCGGGGCTGTCCCCCGGGGAGTAGAGGGGTTCGGCGGTCCCGGCGACGCCGACCACCCGCACGGTGCTGGGCCGTCCGTCGAAGGTCACGCTGATCTCGTCCCCCGGCTCGGCCCACAGCGCGGACGCCACCGACCGTTCCAGCACGATGCCGTCGTTCGCGTCGCCCCGCAGCCAGCGCCCGCCGTCCATCAGCGGCCGGCCCACCGACGGGGGCCTGGTGCCGGCGGCCCGCAGGTCGAGGGCGGCCTTCTCCCGGCCGTGCTGCGCGGTGACAGTGAGGGTGCGGAAGGGTCCGGAGACCGCGGTCACCCCGTCGATCCGGGACAGCGCACGGGTGTCGGCGCTGCCGTCCGTGCGCAGCCAGACGTGGGCGCCCTCGGTGGCGGTGAACATCCGCTGCCAGGGGTTGGCCGCGTACAGCAGCAGGGCGACAGAGAGCAGCAGCGCCCCGGTGATGCCGGCGGTTGCCAGGACGATGGACAGGGCCTGGCCGCGGTGCGTGCGCAGATCGGCGAGGGCCCAGCGGACGGTGGCGCGCACGGCGGTCAGCCCTGCAGCTTTACGACGTCGGCGGCGGCGCGGGAGGGACGCGAGGCGTACGGCGGGGCGTCGAGGGTGATGTCGTCGACGACCTCGCCGTCGAAGAGGCTGATCACCCGGTCCGCGGCGCTGGCCACCTTGGCGTCGTGCGTGACGAGCAGGATGGTCTGGCCGCGTTCGTGGCAGCGGGTCAGCAGCCGCAGCACCTCCCGGGTGCCCTTGCTGTCGAGACTGCCGGTGGGCTCGTCGGCCAGCAGCAGGGCGGGGCGGTTGACCAGGGCACGGGCGAGGGCGACCCGCTGCTGCTCACCGCCGGACAGGTCGGCGGGGGTGCTGTCCTCCTTGCCCGTGAGGCCGAGTTCGGCCAGCAACTCCTGGCGTGCGGCGCGCACCTGGCGGGGGGAGCGGCCGGCGAGCAGGGCGGGCAGTTCGATGTTGTCCGCGACGGTGAGGGTGGAGACGAGGTTGAAGAACTGGAAGACGATGCCGACGCCGCGCCGCCGCAGCACCGCCCAGCGCGCCTCGCTGAGCTGGTCAACCCGCTGCCCGTCCAGCCATATCCGCCCCTGGTCGGGGCGTTCGAGGCCACCGAGCAGGTGCAGCAGGGTGGACTTGCCGGCGCCGGAGGGGCCGGTGACGGCGACGAACTCACCCGGCCGCACCTCCAGGTCGACCCCGCGCACGGCCCGGACCTCGCCGCCGTCCACGCGGTGCGTCTTGACCAGCCCCTCGACCCGGAGCATGTGCGGCGCCGCGGGAGGCGGCTCGGCCCTTCTCATTCCAGCTCCTCCTGGCAGCGCTCCAGCCAGTCGAGGTCCGCCTGCAGGTGCAGTGTCGCGCCCTCGATCAGCAGCTGCGCGATGGTGTCGTCCCGGTCCTCCCCGGCGGCGAGCCGGGACATGGCGCGCATGAGGTTGAGGTAGTGGCGGCGCTGCTTGTTGATCAGGGAGACCTGGTCGGCCATGCCGGTGGCCGGGGCGAGGGCGAGCTTCATGAAGAACTCGTCGCGCACCCGCGGCTCGCTGGACGGCTCGTCGAACCAGGCGGCGACCGCCTCCCGCCCGGCGTCGGTGAGTTCGTAGATCCGCTTGTTGGGCCGGCCGGACTGGGTGACGTCCTCGCCCCGGATCAGTCCCGACTTCTCCAGGCGCGCCAGCGTCACGTAGATCTGGCCGATGTTCGGCTGAGGATAGGCAGCACCGAAAAGCTTCTCAAGGGCCGTCTTCAGTTCGTAACCGTGGGCGGGTCCCTTGGCGAGGAGTGCCATGAGAGGAAGGCGCACGCTCGTCCTGCCTCCTCCCCGGCTACCTGCTCGTTAGGGGCTGCTCACCAGCGCGATCATCGGTGAGCAGGCCGTCTCGCACCAATGGCTAGTATCGCGCATGTCCAACAGGTATACATGTCCCTCCGGAGGACGACGCCGTCGCCGGAAGCGGGACCTGGAGGATCGTATGCGCTGGGCGCGGGCCGCGGGCCGGACCGTGCTCGTGGCTGCCCTGTTGCTGACCGGATACGCCTCCGCGGGCGCCCGCGCCTCCGACGGCCCGCCGGGCACGACGGGCCGGGGCCCGGTGACCCTCGCGACCGGGCGCGACCTGACCGGCTACCTCCAGCACGTACTGGACGGCTGGAACCGTGCCCACCCCCTGGAGAAGGCGACGCTCGTCGAACTGCCCGAGGCGGCCGACGAGGTGCGCGCGCAGATGGCCGACAGCCTGCGCTCCGGCAGCGACCGCTTCGACGTGCTCAACATCGACGTGGCCTGGACCTCCGAGTTCGCCGGAGCCGGCTGGATCGCGCCGGTCGACCCGCGCGGCCTGCCGATGGACCGGCTGCTGGAGTCGGTGCGGAAGACCGCCACGTTCCGCGGGCGGCAGTACGCCGTCCCGTACGTCACCAACGCCGGGCTGCTCTACTACCGCAAGGACATCCTCGACCGCGAGCACCTGGCCCCGCCGCGCACCTGGGCCGAGCTGGAGCGGCAGGCGAAGACCCTCGCCCCCAAGTACCGGATCGGCGGCTACGCGGGGCAGTTCCTGCCGTACGAGGGCCTGACGGTCAACGTCACCGAGGCCGTGCAGTCGGCCGGTGGCGGGATCCTCGGCGGGGAGGGCAGCCGGGTCACCGTGGACTCCGACGCCGCCCGCGAGGGGCTGGGCTTCCTGGTGCGCGGGGTGCGCGAGGGCTGGATCCCGCGCGAGGCCCTGCGCTTCAAGGAGGAGGAGTCCCGGCGGGCCTTCCAGGACGGCCGGCTGCTCTTCCTGCGCAACTGGCCGTACGTGTACGACCTCGCCTCGGCGCCGGGCTCGCGGATCGCGGGACGCTTCGGGGCGGTGCCGCTGCCCGGCCCCGACGGACCGGGCGCGAGCGTGCTGGGCGGGTCCAACCTCGCGGTCAACGCGCACTCGCGGCACCCCGGGACGGCCGCCGACCTGATGGCTTACATGACGGGTGAGTCCGTGCAGCGGCAGGTGCTCACGGAGGGCTCGCTGCCGCCGGTGTGGGCCGATCTGTACCGGGACCCGGCGCTGGTCCGCCGTTACCCGTACCTGCCGGTGCTGGAGCAGAGCCTCAGGGCGGCCAAACCGCGCGCCAAGAGCGCCCGTTACGAGCAGGTGAGCCTGGCGGTGGCGGCGGTGAGCCGGGACGCGCTGGCGCTGCACACGACTCCGGAGCAGGCCGTCGCGCGCCTGGACCGCGAGCTGCGGGAGATCGTGCGGGACCGCTGATCCCGCGGCTCCCCGCTGCGGGCGTCACACCCGCGCCATACATACATGTTAGGTATCGGCGGAGCCTTCCGTACGGCCCGCCACTGCCCACATCCCCGCAAAACATCCCAGTTAAGGCCGACTGTTGGCAGCTTCGTTGACATCCTCCTGACATGACTACTTAACATGTATGCATAACGAGCCACCCGCGCGGCGTGCAGTGTCGTGTCCGTCCGCGCGCCCGCAGTCAGGATGGTGACGGGTGTTCACAGCCCCTCTGGAGGACGGTTCCTCCACCGCCGCCGCCCCCTCGCCCGCACTCACCGCCGTCCGCCCCTGGTGGCGCGACGCGGTGGTCTACCAGGTCTACGTGCGAAGCTTCCTGGACAGCACAGGCGACGGTGTCGGGGACCTGGCCGGGGTCCGGGCGGGTCTGCCCTACCTGCGCAAGCTGGGCGTCGACGGGATCTGGCTGAGCCCCTTCTACCCCTCGCCGCAGCACGACCACGGATACGACGTCTCCGACTACACGGCCGTCGACCCGCTCTACGGCGACCTCGCCGAGTTCGACCGCCTCGTGGCCGACGCGCGGCGTCTGGGTCTGCGCACCGTCGTCGACGTCGTCCCCAACCACTGCTCCAGCGCCCACCCGTGGTTCCGCGAAGCACTGGAACAGGGTCCCGGCGGCACCGCCCGGTCGCTGTTCCACTTCGCCGACGGACGCGGCGAGCACGGCGAACTGCCGCCCAACAACTGGCGGGCGATGTTCGGCGGCCCCGCGTGGTCCCGGGTGACCGAACCGGACGGCCGGCCCGGCCAGTGGTACCTGCACCTGTTCACCCCCGAGCAGCCCGACCTCAACTGGCGGGACCCGCGGGTGGGCGAGCACTTCGAGCACGTGCTGCGCTTCTGGCTGGACCGGGGCGTCGACGGCTTCCGCATCGACGTGGCGGCGGGCCTGTTCAAGCACCCCGCCCTCCCCGACTCCCCCGACCCCGCGGCCGACGAGCGGACCCGCGACTCCGTCAACCCGCTGGCCTGGAACCGTCCCGAGGTGCACGGGGTGTGGCGGCGGTGGCGCGCGATCTGCGAGGAGTACACCGCCCACGACGGACGCGAACGCCTGCTGGTCGGCGAGGTCTCCGTCGCCACCCCGGCCGAACAGGCCCGCTACGTCCGCCCGGACGAGCTCCACCAGGCCTTCTTCTTCCACCTGCTGAGCGCCCCCTGGGAAGCGGGGGCGTTCCGCACCGCCATCGCCGAGGCGCTGCGGGACATCGCCGGGACCGGGTCCACCGTCACCTGGGTACTCAACAACCACGACCAGGTCAGGACCGTCACCCGGTACGCGGGCGGCCCCACCGGGCACTTCGGTGCCGCCCGGGCGCGCGCCGCGGCGCTGCTGATGCTGGCGCTGCCCGGGGCCGCGTACGTCTACCAGGGCGAGGAACTGGGGCTGCCCGAGGTCGTCGACCTGCCGGACGAGGTGCTGACCGACCCGATCTTCCGCCGCACCGGCAGCCGCCGCTTCGTCCGGGACGGCTGCCGGGTGCCGCTGCCCTGGTCGGGTCACGCCTCGCCGTTCGGCTTCACCGCCGGGGGCGGCACGGCCCGCCCGTGGCTGCCGCAGCCGGCCTGGTTCGCCGAGCACAGCGCCGACCGCGCGCTGCTGGACACCGGTTCCTTCTGGCACCTGTACCGGGAGGCGCTCGGCCTGCGGTCCCGGCTGCCCCAGCTCGGCGAGGGGACGCTGCGCTGGCTGGAGGCACCGCCCGGGGTGCTCGCCTTCGTCCGCGGCGAGGGCCTGGTCTGTGCCGTGAACTTCGGCGACCAGCCGGTCCCCGCCCCCGTGCCCGGACACCCGCTGCTGTCCAGCACCCCCTGCCCGCCCGGGGTCCTCCCCGGCAACGCCGCCGCCTGGTGGGTCCACGACCCGGCGCACACCTGACCGTTCCGCACCGGCCGGCGCAGCACCGCACCACCCCACCGTAGAAGGGACTCCACCTCGATGAAGCGCACCCTCGTCGCGGCCACCGCCATATGCGGTCTGGCCCTCGCGACCACCGCCTGCGGCGGTGACACCAAGGCATCCTCCGACTCCGGACCGGCGGCCGGCGGCCAGAAGCTCAAGGGCCAGACGGTGACCGTCGCGGCCGTCTGGACCGGCGTCGAGCAGCAGAACTTCCAGAAGGTCCTGGACGGCTTCACCGCGAAGACCGGGGCGAAGGTGGCCTACGTCTCCACCGGCGACAACTTCGCCACCGTCCTGGGCAGCAAGATCGAGGGCGGTGACTCGCCCGACGTCGCGATGGTGCCGCAGCCCGGCGTACTCAAGGAGTTCGCGGGCAAGGGCTGGCTCCAGCCGCTGTCGCCGGACGTGAAGGGCGCCGCAGAGAAGAACTACGCCAAGATCTGGCAGACCTTCGGCACGGTCGACGGCACCTACTACGGCCTGTACTTCAAGACGTCCGACAAGTCGACGGTCTGGTACAGCCCGCAGGCGCTGGAGACGGCCGGCGTGCAGCCGCCCAAGACCTTCGCGGAGATGCTGGACGCCGCCCGCGCCGTCTCCGACTCGGGCCTGCCCGCCTTCGCCGTCGGCGGCTCGGACGGCTGGACGCTCACCGACTGGTTCGAGAACGTCTACCTCTCCCAGGCCGGTCCGGAGAACTACGACAAGCTGACCCAGCACGAGATCCCCTGGAGCGACCCCACCGTCGTCAAGGCGCTCACCACCCTGTCCCAGCTGTTCGGCAAGGACGACCTGCTCGCGGGCGGCCGCAAGGGCGCCCTGGCCACCAGCTTCCCGGACTCCGTCGCGCACGTCTTCGGCAAGAGCCCCAAGGCCGGCATGGTCTACGAGGGCGACTTCGTCGGCGGAGTCATCTCGGGCGACCTGGGAGGCAAGGTCGGCGAGGACGCCAAGTTCTTCCCGTTCCCCTCGGTCGACGGCGGCCCGGCACCGGTCGTCGGCGGCGGCGAGGCCGCCGTGGCGCTGAAGTCCGGCAAGAACGCCAAGGCGGCCATGGAGCTGATCGCCTACCTGGCCACCCCGGAGGCGGCGGAGATCTGGGCGAAGGCGGGCGGCTTCCTCTCCCCCAACCAGAAGCTGGACCCGGCCTCCTACGCGGACGACACCCTCCGGACGGCCGCCAAGTCCCTGGTCGACGCCGGTGACACGGTGCGCTTCGACATGTCCGACCAGACCCCGCCCGCCTTCGGCGGCACGCCCGGCAAGGGCGAGTGGAAGATCCTGCAGGACTTCCTGCGCGACCCGTCGGACCCGAAGGCCACCGCGGCGGATCTCGAGGCCGCGGCCGCCAAGGCGTACAAGGGCTGAGGCCGGGTCATGTCCGCCCTCACCCGCAAGGTGCCGTCCGCTCCGGCGGGCGGCGCCGTCCCGGCCTCCGTCCGGCGGCGTTCGCGCCGGGCCCGGATCACGGCGATCGTCTTCGCGCTCCCGGCGCTCGCCCTGCTCGGCGCCCTCGTCGGCTACCCCATCCTCTTCTCCGTCGGCCGCAGCCTGTTCGACGCGAGCGGCGACCGCTTCGTGGGCCTGGACAACTACCAGGAGATGTTCAGCGACCCCGCCACCCTGAAGGCCGTCCGCAACACGGCGATCTGGGTGGTGGCCGCCCCGGCGCTGCTCACCGGCGTCGGCCTGGTGCTGGCCGTGCTCACCGAGAAGATCCGCTGGGCCACCGCCTTCAAGCTGCTGATCTTCATGCCGATGGCGGTCTCCTTCCTCGCCGCGGGCATCACCTTCCGGCTGGTGTACGACCAGGACCCGCAGCGCGGGGTCATGAACGCGGTCGCCGTCGCCGTCCACGACACCTTCGCCGACTCCTCCGCCTACCCCGGCGCCCGCCCCCGCGGCACGGACGTCATGAAGGAGTCCGGCGACGGCGGCTACCAGGCGGTCGCGCGGGTGGAGCCGGGCAAGGACGTCACGCTGGGCCTGGTCGGCCTGCCGCCCGCGTCCCTCCCAGCCCAGGCCCACCAGGCGGCGCCCGCGCAGGCCTCCGCCGACGCCGTCACCGGCGTGGTCTACCTGGACTTCGTCCCGGGCGGCGGGGGCACACCGGGCGCCGTGGACCCCAAGGAGCGCGGACTGCCGCACATGGCCGTCGAGCTGACCAAGGGCGATGCCGTCGTCGCCACCACGACCACCGGTGACGACGGTTCCTTCCGCTTCGCGGGCGCGAAGGACGGCCCGTACGGCGTCCGGCTGCCCGGGAAGAACTTCGCGGAGCCCTACGCGGGCATCGACTGGCTCGGCCCGACGCTGATCACGCCGGCGATCATCGGCGCCTACCTGTGGATCTGGACCGGCTTCTCCATGGTGCTGATCGGCGCGGGACTCTCCTCGCTGCCGCGCGAGACGCTGGAGGCCGCCCGGATGGACGGCGCGGGCGAGTGGCAGATCTTCCGCAGGATCACCGTGCCGCTGCTGGCACCCGTGCTGGGCGTGGTCTTCGTGACGCTGGTGATCAACGTGATGAAGGTCTTCGACCTCGTCTACATCATCGCACCGGGCCCGGTGCTGGAGGACGCCAACGTCCTGGCGCTGCAGATGTGGCTGGTCTCCTTCGGCGGCGGCAACAACCAGGGCCTGGGCAGTGCGATCGGCGTCGTCCTGCTGCTGCTGGTGCTGCCCGCCATGGCCCTCAACATCCGACGCTTCCGCAGGAGCAACCGATGACCGTGCAGACCGCTCCGCGCCCCGCCCCGACCACCCCGCCCGGCGGTCCGGCCGGCCGGGCCCCCGGGCGTCCCTCCGTGGCGGCCCGGCTGGTCGCGGTGCTGCGCGGCGGGCTCGTCCAGGTCCTGCTGACGGTCGTCGCGCTGGTCTGGCTCACCCCGACGGCCGGGCTGTTCGTCTCCTCGCTGCGGAGCTCCGACGACAACGCCGGATCCGGCTGGTGGACCGCGCTGCTCCACCCCGGGACGCTGACCTTCGACAACTACTCCGCGATCCTCGGGGACAGCGGGATCACCCAGGCGTTCTGGAACACCGTACTGATCTCGGTGCCCGCCACGGCGGCCGTCGTGGTCCTGGCGGCACTGGCCGGGTACGCCTTCGCCTGGCTGGAGTTCCCAGGGCGCGACTGGGTCTTCCTGGTGGTCGTCGGCATGCTCGTGGTGCCCGTGCAGATCGGGCTGCTGCCGGTCGCCAGGCTGTTCCGGGAGGTCGGGCTGTTCGGGACGACCGCGGGCGTGGTCCTCTTCCACGTGGCGTACGGGCTGCCGTTCGCGATCTTCCTGCTGCGCAACTACTTCGCCGAGATCCCGCGCGAGATGCTGGAGGCCGCCCGCATGGACGGCGGGTCGGAGTGGACGATCTTCCGGAAGCTGGTGCTGCCGGTGGGCCGTCCGGCGATCGCGAGCCTGGCCATCTTCCAGTTCCTGTGGGTCTGGAACGACATGCTGGTCGCGCTGATCTTCGCCGACGCCGGCTCGCAGCCGCTCACGGTGGCCCTGCAGTCGCAGATGCGGCAGTTCGGCGCCAACATCGACGTGCTGGCACCGGGCGCCTTCCTGTCGCTGATCGTGCCGCTGGTGGTCTTCTTCGCCTTCCAGCGGCACTTCGTGGAGGGTGTCATGGCCGGGTCGGTGAAGTAGCCGTTCACGTGGCGGGTGCGGCGATACATCGGAGGTATTCCTTGTCAGTCATCCCGATCCCCCTTAGGGTCGGGGCGGAGGACAGGACTCCTCCGACGTATCACCGCACCCGTGGTCGTCCCTCCCGATCCCCGAGGACCCGTCAGCCATGCCCCTGCAGCCGTGGTTCGCCGACGCCAAGCTCGGCATCTTCGTCCACTACGGGATCTACGCGGTCGACGGCGTGCCCGAGTCCTGGGCCTTCTACAACGGCGACGTCCCCCACGAGCGGTACATGCGCCAGCTCGACGGGTTCACAGCCGCCCACTACGACCCGGACGCCTGGGCCCGGCTCTTCGCCCGCGCGGGCGCCCGTTACGCGGTGCTGACCGCCCGGCACCACGACGGGGTCGCCCTGTGGGACACCGCGCAGGGCGACCTGTCGGTCGTCCGGCGCACCCCTGCCGGGCGCGACCTGATCGCCCCGTACGCGCGGGCACTGCGCGAACAGGGCCTCAAGGTGGGCCTCTACTACTCCCATTCGGACTGGAACCACCCGGACTACCCCAGCGTCCTCCACCCCGCCCCGCCGACGGAGGACGTCGTCACCAGCCGCTTCGTGGCCCCCGCGGACGGCAAGGAGGACCCGGCGGCCTGGGCACGCTACCTGGCCTACCGCGACGCCCAGGTCGGTGAGCTGGTCGACCGCTTCCGCCCCGACCTGCTGTGGTTCGACGGCGAGTGGGAGCGCAGCGAGGAGCAGTGGGGCCTGGACGCCCTGGCCGCGCGCATCCTCGCCGCCAACCCGGAGACGGTCCTCAACGCGCGCATGCTCAGCCACGGCGACTACGCCACGCCCGAGCAGGGCATCCCCGTAGAACCGCCCGCCGGGCCGTGGGAGCTGTGCCTGACCGTCAACGACTCCTGGGGCTTCCAGCACGCCGACCACCGCCACAAGTCGGTTGGCCAGCTGGTCCGTTACCTCACGGAGACGATCGGCGCCGGCGGCAACCTGCTGCTGGACGTCGGCCCCCGCGAGGACGGCACCATCACCCCGGAGCAGACCGCGCGCCTGGAGGGGCTCGGCGACTGGATCCGCGCCCACGCCGACGCCGTGTACGGCACCGTCGCGGGCCTTCCGGCCGGACACCACTACGGCCCCAGCACCCTGTCGGCCGACCGCCGCACCCTGTACCTGGTGTGCTTCGACGCCCCCCGCGAGACCATCGCCGTGCGCGGCCTGCGCAACCGCCTGCGCCGCGTCTCCGTGCTCGGCAGCGGCGCCGTCCTCGGCCACCACGTGACCGGCGGGCTCCACGAGGTCCCCGGGGTCACCTGGATCGACGCGCCCTCCCCCGACGCCCTGGACCCGTACGCCACCGTGCTCGCCCTCGAACTCGACGGCGAACTCGACCTCTACCGCGGCACCGGCCGGGCCTGAGGGGGCGGCGGCACCGACGCGTGGCCGGACGGCGTCAAGGACGCTCGTCCCGCGATGTCGCTGAATGGGTACCGGGCCGGGAGCCGAGCCGGCCCGGTACCCCCATCGTCGCTCAGCGGCCCGCGGTGAGCACGGTCTCGTAGCCCGGCAGGACGACGTCACGGATGATCGCGTTCCGCTCGCCGAAGGGGAGGAACGCGCTCTTGAGCGCGTTGACGGTGACCTCGCGCAGGTCGTCGGCCGTCCAGCCCGCCTCCGTGACCAGCAGTTCCATCTCCCGGGTCATGGTGGTCGCCGACACCAGGCGGTTGTCGGTGTTGAGGGTGACGCGGAAGCCGAGGTCGCGCAGAAGGGTGATGGGGTGCCCGGCGATGGAGGCGGCGGCGCCGGTCTGGAGGTTGGAGGTCGGGCAGACCTCCAGCGCGATGCGGCGGTCGCGGATCCAGCCCGCGAGGCGGCCGAGCTTGCCGTCCACGATGTCCTCGGTGAGGCGGACGCCGTGACCGATCCGCAGCGCGCCGCAGACCTGCACAGCCTGGTGGATGCTGGGCAGGCCGTGGGCCTCGCCCGCGTGGATGGTGAAGGGCACGTTCTCGCGGCGCAGGTGCTCGAAGGCCGCGAGGTGGTCGGCGGGCGGGAAGCCGTCCTCGGCGCCCGCGATGTCAAAGCCGACGACGCCCGCGTCGCGGTAGGCGACGGCGAGGTCGGCCACCTCGCGGCTGCGGTCGGTCATGCGCATCGCACACAGCAGCGTCCCCACGCGGACCGGCGTGCCCGCGGCGGCGGCCTTCGCCATGCCGGCGGCCAGGCCCTCCTGGACGGTCTCGACGACCTCGGCGAGGGTGAGGCCGCGGTGCACCAGCAGCTCGGGGGCGTAGCGCACCTCGCCGTAGACGACGCCGTCGGCGGCGAGGTCCAGCACGTACTCCTCGGCGACGCGCAGCAGGCCCTCACGGGTGCCCATCACGGCGATGGTGTGCTCGAAGGTGGCGATGTAGCGGACCAGGTCGCCGGAGTTGGCCGCGTCGTAGTACCAGGCGGCCAGTTCCCCCGGGTCGGTGGCGGGCAGCGCGTGGCCGATCTCCGCGGCCAGCTCGACCAGGGTGGCCGGGCGCAGGCCGCCGTCCAGGTGGTCGTGGAGGACGGCCTTGGGGAGCCGGCGTATCAGGTCGGTGTCGAGGGCGGTCACGCGGTGTGCTCCTGGTCGGCGGTGGCGGCGGGCTGGAGAAGGTCCCAGCGGTTCCCGTACGGGTCCTGGAAGACGACGACCGAGCCGTACGCCTCGTGGCGGGGCTCCTCCAGGAAGGTCACCCCGGCGGCACGCATCCGCGCGTGGTCGCCCGCGAAGTCCTCGGTGTGCAGGAAGAAACCGACCCGCCCTCCGGTCTGGTCGCCGACCCGCGACAGCTCCGCGTCGTTCTTGGCGCGGGCGAGCAGCAGCCCGCTGCCCGCACCGCCGCCGGGCGGGCGCACGACGACCCACCTGCTCCCGCCGGGGCGCGGCTCGTCCTCGGCGAGCTCGAAGCCGAGTGCGCCGGTGTAGAAGGCGATGGCCTCGTCGTAGTCGCGGACGACGAGGGTGACCAGGGCGATACGGGACATGCCCGAACGTTATACGTAACACCACGACCCGGGCAAGGCGCCCCTTCCGGCCCGGCCGCCGGGACGTGCCGCGGGCGCCGGCGGCACGCCCTGACGACCCCGCCGGCCGGGCCCGAGCACACCCGTCAACCTCCTCGGCGTTCGCGGCACAGACCCACGTCCTTGGGCACCCCACCCGACCACTGGCCTCCCCCGACCTTCGGCCAGGGGGCCCCTGGCCGAGCCCCCTTCCACAGGTCGGGGCGGCTGACGGCCGGTGGGGGATGCGAAGGCGAACCGGGGTGACCCCGGATTGCCTCCTCACCCCCCTCCGGCGTCAGTCGCCCATACGACAGGAGGGGGTGTGGCGGGGTGCGCCCATGGGGGTCCCCCCGGCCGAAGGCTGGGGGAGACGAGCGGTGATGCCGGTGACGGAATGCTCCGGCAAATCCGCGAGCGCTGTGGGGGTCCCCGGCCGAAGGCTGGGGGAGGGAGGGCGGCGGGAAAAGAACCCCAACCGCAGCCACGAACCGCGCCGCACACCAGGCCCGGGGCGCCGGAGAAGCCGTCAGCCGGTGCGCACCCCCCTCCGGAGCCCCACGACGACGTCGAGGACGAGGAATCCGAGCAGGGTCACACCGAGGACGGGCAGCGCCCAGCCGAGGGCGACGACGGCGGGGATGCCGAGGACCAGCGCGAGGACGGGCAGGCGCCGCCATGTGCCGCGCGCGGGGGCCCGGCCGAACGGTGCCGTGCGGTCCTCGCGGACGGGCCGGCGCTGCCACCACATGCGGTAGCCCCAGCCGATGACGAGGATCAGGCCGAGTGCCACCACCGCCAGCACGATCTGGTTGACGAGCCCGAAGAGCAGGCCCATGTGGCCCTGGACGCCGAGCTTGCTGAGCTTGGCCAGGGCGGGGTGGTCTGCCCAGCGGCTCTCGGACGTGACCTGCCCGGCTGCGGCGTCGACGGCGACGCGGTCGTAGTGCACCGGCCACCGGTCGTCGTCCTGGGCCACGGTCCAGGCGGTCGCCGCGTCGGCGGGCGGGGTCAGTTCCACCCTGCCGCCCAGGCCCGCGTCCCGGGCCACCGCCAGGACCGTGTCGAAGTCGGCCGGGTCGGCCGACGCCGTGGTCCGGCCGCCGGTGTGCCCGGCGTGTCCCTCGTGTTCTTCCCCGGCGCCGGTCCCCGCGCCGGGCAGGGCGGTGTCGAGCGCGGGCGCCTGCCCCTTGACCGCGTCCAGGAGCAGCCCGAAGCGCTCACCGGCGTAGTGGGACCAGGTCAGACCGGTGGCGCTGAGGAAGAGCAGGCCGAGCGCGAGCCACACGCCGGTGGCGGCGTGCCGGGTACGGGTGCGGCGCACCCCCCGGGCGGACCGGTCCGGCAGCAGCACGCCGCGGGCCGTGGCGGCGCGCTGCCCGCGGGCGCGTCCGATCCACAGCACGAGCCCGCCCGCGACGATCACCCAGAGCCAGCTCGCAGCGACCTCGGAGTAGAGCCTGCCGGTCTCCCCGAGGTGGAGATTGCGGTGCAGGTCGTCGAGCCAGGTCGTCAGCGGCGTCGAGCCGAACCAGGTGGTCAGCTCCCCGCGCACGCGCCCCGTGTAGGGGTCGACGAACACCGTGCGCTGCTTGTCGCCCAGTTCGGGGACGGACAGCACCACGCGCGTGGTGTCCTCGGGTCCGGACGGGGTGATCACCGAGGCGAGCGTCCCCTCCGGGTGGGCGGCCCTGGCGGCCGCGATCTGCTCGGCCAGCGGACGCGGTTCGCCTGCGGTCCGCTCGACGTACAGCACGTCGCCGTGGACGAGCCGGTCGAGTTGCGGTGTGAAGGTGTAGGCGAGGCCGGTGAGGGCCGCGACGAGGAGGAAGGGGGCGACGAACACCCCGGCGTAGAAGTGCAGTCGGACCAGCAGTGTGCGCACCTCGCGCCAGGAACGCTCCGGCCGCGCGGTGGTGGCGGGCCGGGCCGCGGCGGGTTCCCGGGCAGGGGGTGGAACGGCAGGGGGGACGGCGTCCCCGTCGTGGCCGTCGGTCGGTGTCTGTTCCTGCGTGGAAGACATGGGTGCATCCCCGATCGGCGCCCGGCGCGCACGGCGCGGGCGCGGGTGAAGTCGGCAGGTCGGTCCGCCTTCGCGGCGGGACGGCGTGGCCGCGCGGCAGGGAGTGCCGTGCGCGGGCAGGCCGGACTGCGCCCGTCACCGCCGGTGGGCGGGACGGACGGTCAGAAGGCGATCGCCGGCTTCGGTGGGCCCCTGCGTGCCACCGTGTGCCGCAGGGGCGTCCGGCGGGGCGGGCGCACCGGACGGGGGAGGACCGCGGGACGGCCCGGGGCGGGGCGGCCGTGGGTCACTGCGATGCGTACCGCCCGGCGCAGCGGGGCGAGCAGGAACGCGGTCAGGGCGCGGCCGGCCCGGAACACCGCGGCCTCGCCCCGCCACAGCCACAGTCCGCACAGCACCGCGGCGAGCGCGTGGGCAGCCGCCATGCCCGTGGTCCAACCGCCGGTGGCGGAAGCGGACATGGGCATCGTGCCCATCGCCGCGGCCGTGTGCCGGTAGGCGGGGCCCGGGTCGGCGGGGGCGGCGGCGAAGGCCTGGGCGAGGCCGAACCAGGCGTGCAGCGCGAGCTGCGCCCCGACCGTGGATGCGGTGACCGCGAGGGCGCCGCGTTCCCGGCGTCCGGCGAGCCACCAGGCACCGGCGGTCGTGGCGGCGAAGGCGTACCCCACGGCCCAGCCCGGCACCGCCCGCGACATCAGGGCGTGGCCGAGCCCGGTCGCCGTCACGCACACGGCCGCGAACACCGCGGCGCGTACGAGGCGGAAGGCGGGCCCGGAGGTCATGGGCAGACATGGTGCCAGGAGCGTCGCCACCCGCGCCACGGGTCCCGAACCGCCCCTCCCGTTGGGCCTCCTGGTTCCCGTAAATTGCTGTCATGGGGGCAGCGGACGCAGGGGACGGACCGGTGCGGGGCGGCCGGGGAACGGAAGGGCACGGCTTCGGCACGGGTCTTCCCGCGGGCTCGGGCGCGGGTCTTCCCGCGGGCTCGGGCGCGGGCGTCCGCGAGGGTTCCGCCCATCCCCTGGCGCTCCTGCTGGCCGGTGTGCTGTTCCTCGCCGCGGGCGTCTGGTTCCTGACCGCCGCGGCCAGGGACACCCTGGCCGTGCGCTACGGCGTGCACACGCTGGGAACCGTCCACGAGGCGCACGACGGCTCCGGCGACGGCCGGCTGTGGGTGACGTTCACCGTGGCGGGCGCCGAGGTCACCCACCCGCTGCCGGCGGGCACCAACCGCCGCCAGGTCGACCACGGGGACCGGCTCCCCATCGTCTACCGGGCCGACCGTCCCGAGCGGGTCGTCGCCCGCCGCGACGTCGGGCACGGGCCCCTGCTGTTCTGGTCGGGGTTCGCCGCGGTGGGACTCGTCCTGGTCGGCTGGTCCGGCCTGGCACTGCATCGCGCCGGGCCGCGGCCGACGCGCGGCGGCCCGGGCCCACGTACGGGGACGGTCTGAAGCACGCCGCCGCCGCGTGGGGTGGGGTCAGTCGGTGGTGGTGATGTGGCCGTCGCGCAGTTCCAGGACGCGGTCGGCGAGGGCGATGAGCTGGGGGTCGTGGGTGGCGACGAGGGCGGTGACGCCTTCGCTGTGGACGACGGCGCGCAGGAGTTCCATGACGGCGCGGCCGGTGTCGGCGTCGAGTTGGCCGGTGGGTTCGTCGGCGATGATCAGGGCGGGGCGGTTGGCGAGGGCGCGGGCGATGGCGACGCGTTGCTGCTGGCCGCCGGACATCTCGCCGGGGCGCTGTCCGGCGTGGCCTTGCAGGCCGACGAGGGAGAGCAGGAGGTTGACGCGTTCCTCGCGTTCGCGGCGGGGGGTGTTGCACAGGCGCAGGGGGACGCCGACGTTCTCGGCGGCGGTGAGGATGGGCAGCAGGCCGAAGGACTGGAAGACGAAGCCCATGCGGTCGCGACGCAGGGCGAGCAGGTCGCGTTCGGGCAGGCCGTTCAGGGTGGTGCCGTCGACGGTGACGTGGCCGGCGTCGGCGCGGTCCAGGCCGCCGATGATGTTCAGCAGGGTGGTCTTGCCCGAGCCCGAGCGGCCCTTGAGCGCCACCAGTTCCCCGCGCGCCACGGAGAAGGAGACCCCGCCCAGGGCGTGCACCGCGGTGTCCCCGGTGCCGAAGGTGCGCACCAGGTCCTCGACCACGACCATCGCCTCGGAGGCCGCACCGTCGCCCGCCGGGCCCTCACGCCGTTCCAGCAGTCCCTCACTCATGCCGGTCAGCATAGTGGGATATTTTTGTGCCACTGTTCACACGGTGGCACCGAGGACGGATCCGCAGATACGATGATCACAGGAGATTAGGTCTGCGTTCCTCCCACCCACGGGTGAACGTGGGGACACCTGTGCGATCACGTCATGACCTGGGCGTAAGCTGTGCCCCTCCTCACCGCTCCGCGGTGACCTGGACGACCACTCGCAACACACTGTTACGGGCATCGAGAACGGGGGGCATGGTGCCGGGTTTCGTCTTGCTGCGCCTGCGCGCGCACCGGCTGCTGCTCGCTGCCGCACTGCTGTCGGTCGTCCTGACCACGTGCGCCGTGGCGGCGTTGGCCGCGTTCAGCGACGCGGTCGGGGACGCCGGGCTGCGGCGCGCGCTGCAGGGGCCGTCGGCCGCCAGGACACAGATCGACGTGACGTCCGAGGTGACGGACCAGGACACCGGGCGGCTGGACTCCCAGGTGCGCACGTCCCTCACCCGGGCCTACGGCGGGCTGCCGGTGCGGATCTCCTCCAGCACCCGCTCGGGCGCCTACGGGCTGCCGCGGAGCCTGCGCCCGGCGGACGCGCCGGGTTCTGACAACCCGGACCTCACGTTGCTCGCCACGTTCGACCGTTCCCGGGTGACCATGGTCGGCGGGGCCTTCCCGGGCGTGCCGCAGGCCGCGGGCCCGGTGCCCGTCGCGCTGCCCGAGCCGGCCGCACAGGCCCTCGGCGTCAAGCCGGGGGACGTGATCACCCTCGCCGACCGGCGCGGCGGGCCGTCGCTGCGCGTGCGGCTGACCGGTCTGTACCGGCCCACGGACCCGGCCGCCCTGTACTGGCGGCTCGACCCGCTGGCCGGGCGCGGCGTGCGGACGCTGTCGTTCACCACCTACGGCCCGATGCTCGTGGACCCGCGGGCGTTCACCGCGGGCGCGGTCCCGGCCGCCGAGGTCCAGTGGACCGCGGGGGCGGACTTCTCGGCCATGACCACCGCCCGGCTCGACCGTGTCGGCCAGGACGTCCGCCGCACGGTGGACCGCCTGGACGACACGGTGCTCAATGGGGAGACGACGGCGAGCAGTGAACTGCCCGCGCTGGCGGACGACCTGAGCCGCACCCTGCTGGTGAGCCGCTCGACGCTGCTCATCAGCGCCCTGCAGCTGATCGTCCTGGCGGGTCTGGCGCTGATGCTGGTGGCCGGCCTGCTCGCCGGCGAACGCTCCGAGGAGACCGCCCAGCTGCGGGCCCGCGGCGGTTCCCGGACCCGCATCGCGGGCCTGGCCGCCACCGAGGCACTGCTGCTGGCGCTGCCCGCCGCCGTGCTGGCACCGCTCCTGACCGGGCCGCTGGTGCGGCTCCTGGCCGGGCACGGCGCCCTGGCACGCGCGGACGTGCACCTGCACGTACCCGCCTCCACGGCCTGGTGGGCCGGCGTGCTCGCCGCGCTCGCCTGCGCCGTCGCGGTGGCCTCGCCGGCACTGCGCCGCACCGGCACCTACGCGGGCGAGCAGGCGGCACGGACCCGCAGGGGCGCGCTGCCCGGCGCCGTGCAGGCGGGCACCGACCTCGCCCTGCTGCTCGTGGCCGGCCTGGGCTACTGGCAGCTGTCCCGACGCGAGGGCGGGTCCGGCGCGCTGTCCACCGACACCGCGGGGAAACTCGGACTCGATCCGGTGCTCATCGTGGCCCCCGCGATCTGCCTGCTCGCCGGAGCCGTGCTCGCGCTGCGTCTGCTCCCGCTGGCCGCCCGCCTCGGCGAGCGGCTGGCGGCCGGGTCCCGCGGACTGCCGACCGCACTGGCCGGCTGGCAGCTGGCGCGGCGGAGCGGCCGCGGCGCCGGCCCCGCCCTGCTGCTGGTCCTCGCCGTGTCGATCAGCATGTTCGCGATCGGCGAGAACGCGAGCTGGGAGCGGTCCCAGCGCGACCAGGCCGACTTCACGGCGGGCGCGGACGTCCGCGTCGCCGGTACCTCCACTCAGCCCTTCGGACAGGGCGGCGTCTACGACCATGTCCCCGGGATCGCCGCGGTGACCCCGGTGAACCGCAGCATGGTGCCGCTGCCCCGGGGCCGCGAGGCGACCGTGCTGGCGATGGACACCACCACGGCCTCCCGGGTGACCGGGCTGCGCGACGACCTCGCCGATCGCCCGTTCCCGGACATGCTGCGCTCCCTGCGGCCCGCGCAGGAAGCCGCCTCGCGGGGCGCCGGGTTCACGCTGCCGGACGATGCGGCACGGCTCCGCCTGACCGTCCGCCTGCGGGCCATCGACTCCCGCGGCCGCGGGAGGACGAGCGAGATCGGCGACCGGCTCTCGGCGACCTTCACCGACCGCTACGGCATCCCCTACACCCTCGCCCTGGGCGAGGTCCCCGCCGACGGCAAACCACACGTCCTGGAGGCGGACTTCGACGCCGAGGCCGGCCGGGCCCCCGGCGCCGGCCCGGCCGGACCGCTGCACCTCACCGGGATCAAGGCCGGCTTCTCCGTGCCCCGGTCGTCCGAACACCACAGCCTGTCCGTCACCGCCCTGCAGGCGGTGGCCGCCGACGGCTCCACGCACGCCGTACCCGTACCGGCCGGCTCCTCGTGGCAGGCCCACGCCCTCATGGGCAACCGGGACTTCACCGAGGACCCCGACCGCGGCCTCGTCTCGACCCGGGCGGACCGCCCGCGCTCCGGCGCGGGGACTCCGCTCACCATCGAGTACGACACCGGGGGGATGCTCCTCGAGGGGTACGTGCCGAGCGGCTTCGACCAGGCGACCGTGATCGTGAGCTCGGGACCGAAGGCCCCGGCCGCGCTGACGGGCGTCGCCACCGACTCCTTCCTGCGGGCGGTCGGCGCGAAGGTGGGCGACCCGGTGCGGATCCAGCTGGCCGGCGTGACCGTGCCGGTCCGCGTCACCGCGTCCGTCCGCGCCCTGCCCACCGCCGCGCCCAAGACCGACGGCACCGACGGCGGCGCACTGCTGCTGGACCTGCGCTCCGTCAACACGCTGCTGAACGGGACCGACCAGGGCTCCCTGGCACCCGGCGAATGGTGGCTGGCGGCCGAGCCCGGCGCGACCGCCCGCGTCGCCTCCGCGCTGCGGGCCCGCGGCGACATCACCTCGCTCCTCGTCCGCGACGAGCAGCGCACCGAGCTGCAACGCGATCCGCTCGGCGCCGGGCCGGTGTCCGCGCTGCCCGCCGCCGTCGTGACCGCCGCGGTGCTGGCCGCGGTCGGCTACATCGTCGCGGCCGCCGGCGCGCTGCGCGAACGCTCCCAGGAGTTCGCGATGCTGCGGGCCCTGGGCACCCCCCGCCGCCGGCTCGCCCGGGTCATCGCCGCCGAACAGGGCCTGCTGGTCCTGGTCGCGGTGGGGGTGGGCGCCGTACTCGGCGGACTGCTGACCCGGCAGGTCGTCCCCCTGATCGTCCTGACCGCACGCGCCCAGACCCCGGTCCCCGAGGTCCGGGTGGAGCTGCCGTCCGGCCCGCTGGCCGTGCTGCTGATCGCCGTCACCGTGCTGCCCCTGCTCGGCGTCATGCTCACGGCGTGGCGGTCCGCCGACCCGGCCCAGGCGCTGCGGCGCCAAGGAGGTGAATGACGTGGCCGAGCCCCGTTCCCCGCGCAACGGTGACGTCTCCTGGATCCGCGCCCGGCTGCGCGCCGCCCCCGGCGGGACGCTGGCCCTGGCCGCGCTGGTGTTCGTCACCGCGTTCCTGGCGGCCGCCCTGCCGCGGGCCGTCGAGGGCTACGAGGACACCGCCCTGCGCGACACCGTGTCACACGCCTCGATTCCGAACCGCAGCGTCACCATGTCGCTCCAGGTCTCCCGGCTGTCCGTGCCCTTCGGCCCCGAGGCACTGCTCACCCCGCGGTCGCTGAAGGCCACGGAGGCGCAGTTCCAGCGTCTCGTGAAGCCGCCGCTGGCGCTGGACGCGGACCGGAGCGTGCACGGCGTGCGTTCCGTGGAAACGGTCGCCACCGACCCCGGACTGACCCGGTTCCCCGCCGTGGACCCGCTCCCCCCGAAGAGCACCCTGGTGGCCCAGCCCGACCTCGCGGCGAACACCCGGCTCCTGGAGGGGCGTCTGCCCCGGCCCGGCGCCGACGCCCGCAGCGTCGAAGCGGTGATCACCGACCGCACCGCCAAGGCCATGAAACTGCGCGCCGGTTCGGCCTTCCACCTCCAGGACGCCGTCGGATCCGTCATGACCGTCCGGGTCACCGGGATCGTCACACCCCGGTCGGCGGGCGCCGCATGGTGGAACGCGGAGCCCGACCTGCGCAGGCCCAGCCTGCGCTCGCTGCCCAGCCCGGGTGCCGACCCCGTCCGCTACTGGCACTTCACCGCGCTCATCGACCAGAACGCCACCAAGGCCCTGCTCGCACTGCAGGACGGCGCGCAGGTCTACTGGCACCACCCCGCCGACGTGGACGCGCTCAGCGCGCAGGACGTCCCGGCGCTGCGTGACCGGCTGTCAGCGCTGACGGCGGGACCGGCCGCGGCACAGCTGCAGACCCGGCAGCGTGGTCTCCACGTCGAGGAGGAGGGACTCGCCGGACTCCTCGGGCCGTTCACCGCCGAACGTACGGCCGCGCAGCCGCTGGTGCTGGTCGCCGCCGTGGGTGTGGGCACTGTCGGTGCCGTGGTGCTGCTGATGGCGGCGGGGCTGTCGGCGACCCGGCGCAGGGCCGAGTTCACCTTGCTGCGGGCCCGCGGCATCAGTCTGGGCGCGCTCACCAGGCGGCTGCTGGCTGAGAGCGCGGTGGTGGCGGTGCCGTCCGCGGCGGCGGGACTGGCCCTGGCGCTGGTCTTGCTGCCGGCCGAACGCGCCTGGTTCGCGGTGTGGGCGGCTGTCGCGGTGGCCGTGCTGGCCACGCTGAGCCTGCCACTGCGGGCCGCGGCGATGGCCCGCAGGCCCCGCCCCGGACAGCGTGAGGACATCGTCGCGGCACGCCCGTCGCGCCGCCGCACGGTGACCGAACTGGCGGTGGTGGTCGTCGTCGCCGGCGCCGTGGTGGCGCTGCGGCAACGCGGCACGGCCGACGGCGGCGTGGACGTGCTGACCGCCGCGGCACCGGTGCTGCTCGCCATCGTCGCCGCGCTGGTGCTGCTCCGGCTGTATCCCTGGCCGGTACGGCTGCTGGCACGGCCCTTCGCCCGGCTGAACGGGGCGGTGCTGCACCTGGGCCTGGCCCGCGCCGGACGCGCCCCCTCCACCACGGCCCTGCCCCTGCTGGCCGTACTCGTGGCGCTCACCATCACCTCCTTCGGCGGATCGGTGCTCGCAGGCGTCGCGTCCGGACGCGACCACGCCGCGCTCACCGCGGTCGGCGCCGACGCACGCGTGCAGGACTTCGGAGCCCTCCCGCAGACGTTGCCCGCACAGATCCGGAAGATCGCGGGCGTCCGCGAGATCACCGGCGTGCGGGTCGAGCCCGGGCAGCAGATCATGAACTCCCGCACCCGGTTCGACCTGCTGGTCGTCGACCCGAAGCCGTACGCCCGCCTCGTCGCCGCCACCGGCCTGGGCTCCGACTTCCCCGCCAGCAAGCTCGATTCAGGCACGAAGGAGCCCATCCCCGCCATCGCCTCCCCGGCGGTCGCGCGGACGTTCGGCAACGGCGCCGGCGACCCCGAGAGCGTCAGGTCCTCGGTCGGGCGGGTCATGGTGCGGATCGTGGGCACGCAGGACGCCACCCCGGCCGCCCCCAACCACGAGTTCCTCATCGTGTCGCGGGCCGCCCTGGCCAAGGTCGCACCCGGAACGAAGGAACCGGCGCACGGGCCGTCGACGCTCTACGCGATGGGCACCGGCATCGACGCGAAGGCGCTGCGCGCGGTGGTGGCCAAGGCCGCACCCAAGGCGCAGGTCACACTGCGGACCGAGCAACGCGCCTCCTACGGCACCACGTCCGCGCTCCAGAGCGGCGCGCGGCGGGTGTACCTGGCGGCGGTCGCGGCGGGCGCCGGCTACAGCGTGCTGGCCCTGCTGCTGTCGCTGCTGCACAACGCACCACAACGCAAGGCCCTGCTGGCGCGGCTGCGCACCATGGGCATGACGGGCCGTGGACGGCAGTGGCTGGCGGTACTCGAGATGCTGCCGCAGGTCCTGCTCGGCGCCCTGGGCGGTGTCCTGGTCAGCGTGGCCACCGTGCCACTGGTACGCCCCGGCGTGGACCTGGCGGCACTGGCCTTCACCGTCCGCACGCCCGCAACCGACCTGTCCGGGGCGGTGCTGCGCACCGACGCGCCGTCCCTGCTGGTACCCGCCGCGGGACTGGTGCTGCTGGCCTGCGTGGTGCTGGCCGTCCAGGCCTGGCTGACAGGACGACGGGGAGAAGGAACCGAACTCCGGATGGGGGAACGATCATGACTCAGGACACGTCCGGGACCGCCGAACGCGACCGCGTCACACTGGCCGAGCTGGAACGACGCGTCACCGAGAACCGGGAACAGCCCGCCTACGGGCACGACGCCCTGATCGCCTGCGACCGCCTGGTGAGGATCTTCACCGCCCAGGGCGTGGAAGTCCAGGCCCTGCAAGGACTGGACCTGCTGGTGCAGCAGGGCGAACTGATGGCCCTGGTCGGCGCCTCCGGCAGCGGCAAATCCACCCTGCTCAACATCCTCGCCGGCCTCGACACCCCCACGGCGGGCGCCGCCTCCGTCGCCGGCTTCGACCTCCTCGCCCTCGACTCCGCCGCACGCCTGCGCTACCAGCGCGAAGTCGTCGGCTTCGTCTGGCAGCAGACCTCACGCAACCTCCTGCCCTACCTCACCGCCCTGCAGAACGTCGTCCTGCCCATGCGCCTGGCCGGCCGCGTCAAGGGCCGTAAGGCGCGCACCGACCGCGCCACCGAACTCCTCGACATGATGGGCGTCGGCTACTGCGCCGACCGCCGCCCCCAGCAGATGTCCGGCGGCGAGCAGCAGCGCACCGCCATCGCCGTCGCCCTGGCCAACCACCCCTCACTGGTCCTGGCCGACGAGCCCACCGGCCAGCTCGACTCGGCCACCGGCGAACAGGTCTTCAACTCCTTCCGCACCGCGAACAAGGAACTCGGCACCACCATCGTCGTCGTCACCCACGACCAGGCGGTGGCCACCGCGGTCGACCGCACCGTCGCCATCCGCGACGGCCGCACCGCCTCCGAGGTCGTCCGCCGCACCAGCGTCGACGACGAGGGCCGCACCACCGTCCACGCCAGCGAATACGCCACCGTCGACCGCTCCGGCCGCCTCCAGCTCCCCCGCGACTTCACCCACGCCCTCGACATCCGCAACCGCGTCATGCTCGAACTCGAACCCGACCACATCGCCGTCCGCCCCGACGCCCACGAACAGGACTGACGGCCCGCGGGCCGCTACGCGTCCGGCGCCGCGTAGACCCGCTCGCCGCCCACGAAGGTCTGCAGCACCCGGGTGGCCGCGATCTCGGCGGGCGGCCCGGCGAAGGGATCGCGGTCGAGGACGACGAGGTCGGCGAGCTTGCCCGGGGTGACCGTGCCGGTGTCGTCGAGGTGGTTCGCGTACGCGCTCCCCGCGGTGTACGCGGCGATGGCCGCGGCCAGGTCGATGCACTGCTCCGGCAGGAAGACGGGAGTGCCGGCCGGGGCGTCCGGGGTGCGGCGGTTGACCGCGACGTGCAGGGCCTGGAACGGGTCGGGGCTGCTGACCGGCCAGTCGCTGCCGGCCGCGAGCGTGGCGCCGCAGCGGAGCAGATCCCCGAAGGGGTACTGCCGGGCGGCCCGTTCGGGGCCGAGAAAGGGCAGCGTGAGCTCGTCCATCTGCGGCTCGTGGGCGGCCCACAGCGCCTGGATGTTCGCGGTGGCGCCCAGCGCGCGGAAACGGGCGACGTCGTCGGGGTGGACGACCTGCAGATGGGCGAGGTGGTGCCGGGTGTCGCGGAAGCCGTTCGCCGAGCGGGCGGCCGCCACCGCGTCCAGAGCCTCGCGGACGGCGCGGTCGCCGAGGGCGTGGAAGTGCACCTGGAAGCCGAGCGCGTCCAGTTCGGTGACGTGCTCGGCCAGCGCCGCCGGATCCACGAAGCTGATGCCGCTGTTGGCGGAGGCGCAGCCGCAGGCGGTGAGGTAAGGGCCGAGCAGGGCGGCGGTCCCGTTCTCCGCGATGCCGTCCTGCATGATCTTGACGCTGCCGGCGCGGAAGCGGCCCCGGCTCACCGCGTCGCGCCGCTCGAGGAGTTCGGGGATCTGCTCGGCGCCGCGGGACCGGTCCCACCACAACGCGCCGACGACGCGGGCGGTGAGCCGCCCGTCGGCGATCAGGGCGTGGTAGGCGGACACCGGGTCGGTCATGTTCGCGTAGTCCCCGACGATGGCGTCCTGCCAGGCCGTGACGCCCAGGGAGTGCAGCACGCCCTGGGCGCGCAGCAGCGCGGCGGTCCGCTCGGCGGCCGTGACGGGCGGCAGGAGCCGGCCGACCAGGTGGAGGGCGCCCTCCTGGAGCATGCCGGTGGGGTTGCCGCCGGCGTCGCGCTCGATGCGGCCGTCCGCGGGGTCGGGGGTGTCCCGGCTGATCCCGGCCAGTTCCAGGGCACGGGAGTTGACCCACGCCCCGTGGTGGTCGCGGTTGGGCAGGAACACCGGGCGGTCGCGGACGACCCCGTCCAGGAGCGCGGCGGTGGGGGTGCCGCCGGGGAAGGCGTCCAGTGACCAGCCGCCACCGGTGATCCACTCGGCGCCGGGATGCGCGTCGGCGTACGCACCCACCAGCCGCAGGTACTCCCCCGCCTCCCGGGCCTCCGCCAGATGGCACTGGCCCAGCTCGATCCCCGCGCCGAGCGGGTGGACGTGGGCGTCCTGGAAGCCGGGCAGCAGCATCTTCCCGGCCAGGTCGACGACCTCGGTACCGGGCCCGATCAGCTCGCGGACCTCGTCGTGGCCGACGGCGGCGATCCGGCCGCCGCGCACGGCGACCGAGGTGGCCCGGCCGAGGACGGGGTCGACGGTGTGCACCGGGCCACCGGTGAGGACGAGGTCGGCGTGGGGTTGGGACATGGCGTGCGCTCCGGAAACGGGGACAGGGGACGAAGACGGCAGGGCGGTACGTCAAGGCGGTGCGTCCGGACAATCGTCCGGTCCACCGGCAGGGACAGGGCGTCCGCGTCCGTACCGCGGCCGGTGGTGCAGTGGGAAGAGCCTCGCAGGTACCCGGCGCAGGCGAGCCATCACCAGACCGGCCGGGGCGGTCCCGCCGGGCATCGCGAGCATCAACCAGCCGTCGCCAGGCCGAGTTCGATGTGATCGCTCATCGTGGCGTACGAGCGGCCCGGCCGGCAGCCGGCGCCCGGCGGCCCCGCGCCGGACGGGCCCGGGACCCACCACCGGCAGCAGGGCCTCGCGCGGTCCGGCACGCAGCGCGCCGCGGAAGCGGACGGCGCAGGCGACGGCCGTCAGACCGTGGTGGACGGCGACGAGCAGCCCGACGAAGTCGCCGCCGCCATGGCCTCGTACCGGATCACCCGCCGCGAACACGAGTTCCGCGCCGTCGAGGCGGCCAACGGCATCCTGCAGCGGGCCGGCCTCGAACCCGACGACACCGTCCGCCTCCACCTGGCCATGCCGTGCGAACAGCGCGAGGCCGACCGGCGCGCCCGGACCGAGGAGCACCGCTCCGCGACGCCCGGCCCGGCCGCCTTCCCCGCGCTGTCCGCCGTCCGCGGCCACCCGCACCGGACGGCCGGCGGTTCCTTCGACACCGCCGTCGACCCCGTGCCCACCGCCCTCGAAGAGCGATTGCGCCCACAGCGTGATCGCTGTCGCCCGGCCCCGCGCCGGGGCACAGTGGCCGGTATGAGACTGCTGACGCTGGGTGGTACGGAGTTCGTGGGACGCGCCGTCGTCGAGGACGCGCTCGAACGGGGCTGGGACGTCACGGTGTTCCACCGCGGCCGGCACCGGGCACCTGCCGGCGCCACCGAACTGCTCGGGGAACGCGGCACCGAGGACGGCCTCACCGCCCTCGAACACGGCGAGTGGGACGCCGTCGTCGACACCTGGTCCGGCGCACCCGCCGCCGTACGCGAGACCGCCCGCCTCCTGGCCGGCCGCGCCCGCACCTACGCCTACGTCTCCAGCCGCTCCGTGTACACCTACCCCGCGGCCGCCGGCCTCGACGAGGACGGCCCCGTGGTCGACGCGTCCCCCGGCGACGGAGCCGACGTCGACTACGCCCGCGCCAAACGCGGCGGCGAACTCGCCGCGGCCGAGTCCTTCGGCAACCACGCCCTGCTGGTGCGCGCCGGCCTCATCCTCGGCCCCTACGAGAACATCGGCCGCCTCCCCTGGTGGCTCACCCGCATCGCCCGCGGCGGCCCCGTCCTCGCCCCCGGCCCCCGCGACCTGCCCCTGCAGTACATCGACGCCCGCGACCTCGCCGCATGGGCCCTGGACGCCGCGCGATCCGGCCTCGGCGGCGCCTACAACCTCGTCAGCCCGCCCGGCCACACCACCACCGGCGAACTCCTCGACGCCTGCGTCCGGGTGACCGGATCCGACGCCGAACTGCGCTGGACCGACCCCGGGACCGTACTGGCCGCCGGCATCGAACCCTGGACCGAACTGCCCGTCTGGCTCCCGCCGGGCGAGCTCTACGACACCCTCCACACCGGCGACGTCTCCCGCGCCCTGGCCACCGGCCTGCGCTGCCGCCCCGTCACCGAGACCGTCGCCGACACCTGGCAATGGCTGCGCTCCATCGGCGGCACCGCACCCCAGCGCCCCGACCGCCCGGCGGTCGGCCTCGACCCCGTGAAGGAGGCCAAGGCGCTCGGCTCCTAGACCGGCGCCCGTCCTCCCCGCCGGGCCACCCGCGCAGGTGCGTCCCGGCCCGGCGCCGACAGCGCGGCGGCCAAGTCGTCGAGCGCGGCCAGGTCATGGCCACTGACCACGGTGTCGCAGTACGGCAGCGCCGCCGCCATGCCGCCCACGAGCGGGCGGTAACGGAGGCTGGCGGTGCGGGGGTTGACCCACACGACGCGGAAGGCCACCCGGGCGAGCGCGGCCATGTGCCGGGCGAGGAGCGCGGGGTCGCCGGTGTCCCAGCCGTCCGAGACGATCACCACCACGGCGCCGCGGGCCATGCCACGACGTCCGTACCGCTCGTTGAACTCCCCCAGGCACGCGGCGATCCGTGTGCCCCCCGACCAGTCCGGCGCCGTACGCCCGGCGCGCGCCAGCGCGTCGGAGGGCAGACCGGGCCGCCGCAGCACGGGGGTCAGGCGGGTGAGCCGGGTGGCGAAAGTGAAGACCTCGGCCCGCGCACCGCGTGACGCGCAGTAGAGCAACTGCAGCATCGCCCGGGCGTACGGTTCCATCGACCCCGAGATGTCGCAGAGCACGACCAGGTCGCGGCGCCGGGTCCGCGGCACGAAGCGGCGCAGCCGCAGGGGATACCCTCCCGTGCGGCGCCCGGCGGCGAGCGTACGGCGCAGGTCGACGCGCCCGCCGTGGCGGGCGGGCCGGCGCCTGCGCGACTGGCGGAGCGGGGTGTTGAGCACGATCGCGCGCATCGCCTGTGCCAGCAGGACGAGTTCGGCTTCGGTCAGCGCCGCGAAGTCCCGGGTGGCGAGCCGGTCGGCGGGGCTGGCGGTGGTCGGTGCCGCGACGTCGCGGGCCCGCGCCTCCGCGTCCTCGGCGGGCCGCGTGGCAGCATCTCGAGGGGCGGCACGTGCCGGCCCGGCACCGGTCCTCGGCGGGTCGCCACGCTGCCCCCGCACGACCGGGTGACCGAGGGCCCCACCGCCGAACACCGCCCGGAACACGGCGTCCAGCACCGCGATCTGCTCCGGGTCCGCCACCAGCGTGGCCAGCGCGCAGTTCCGCAGCTCGGGTGCCGTCGCCGGCGCCAGCACGGTCACCGCCCGCGCGAACCGTCCGGCCCTGTCCGGCCCCACCGGGACCCCCGCCTCCCGCAGGGCCGCGCTCAGGGCGGCGGCCACCTCCGCCAGCCCCGGAGCCGCGGGAATCTCGACCCTCGCATTACTCGACGGCGCGGCCCCGGGCTCACGCATCGCTGTCCACCAGGCGTGCAAGGCCCTCGGCACGGACCGCCGCGAGGTCCTCGGCGTACTTGAGGACCGCGCCGAGGGTGCGGTCGGCCGCGTCCGCGTCGAAGGTGGTGAGGCCCAGCGCGCGCAGCGCGGCGGCCCAGTCGACGGCCTCGGCGATGCCGGGCGGTTTGGTGAGCCGGCCGTCGGCCCGCAGCCGGTCCACGGCGGCGGCGACCCGGGAGGCCAGCCACTCCCCCGCCCCGGGGACACGGCGCCGGATGACGGCGGCGACGCGCTCCGTGTCCGGGTACTCGATCCAGTGGTAGAGGCAGCGCCGCTTCAGCGCGTCGTGCAGGTCGCGGGTCCGGTTGGAGGTCAGCACGGCGACGGGCGGCACCTCGGCGGTGCGCGTGCCGAGTTCGGGGACGGTGACGGCGGCGTCGGCGAGCAGCTCCAGCAGGAAGGCCTCGAACTCGTCGTCGGCGCGGTCCACCTCGTCGATCAGCAGGACGGCCGGCCGCGGCCCGGGGTGGGTGATCGCGGCCAGCAGGGGCCGCGGCATCAGGAAGTCCTCGGTGAACAGGTCGGCGTCCCGCAGCGGTTCGCCGCGCGATTCGGCCAGCCGGATCGCGAGCAGCTGGCGCGGGTAGTTCCACTCGTACAGCGCTTCCGCGGCGGACAGCCCCTCGTAGCACTGGAGCCGGATCAGCGGGGTGTCGAGGACGGTGGCGAGGGCGCGGGCCGCCTCGGTCTTGCCGACGCCCGGTTCGCCCTCCAGCAGGATCGGCTGGCGCATGCGGACGGCCAGCAGCAGGGCCGTGGCGAGCGCGTCGTCGGCGAGGTAGTCGGCGGCGTCGAGCCGGGCGCGCAGGGCGGGGACGTCGGGGACGAGGGTGCCGGGGTCAGGAGGCATGCGCGTAGCGGTCGGGGTCGTCGGTGTAGGCGTGCCGGCAGCCGGGGCCGCAGAAATAGACGGGGCCGCCGGCCGCGCCGGTCAGTGCGGCGGTGCCGGAGGTGACGGCGACCGTCATGCCGCACACCGGGTCGACGGCCTCCGCGGCGGGCCGCCCCGGCGCCGCCGTGTCCGGCCCGGTGGGGCGGGCGGGACGGGCCGCCGCGCACCGCCGTACCGCGATGACCTCGGCGTACACCGACACGGCGATCTCCGCCGGGGTGCGGGCGCCGATGTCGAGCCCCGCCGGGGTGTGGACGCGGGCCCGCTCCTCCCGCGTCAGCTCGAGCCCGGCCAGGACGGCGGCACCGCGCCGGGGGCTGGCGACGAGCCCGACGTAGGGCACCCCGGCGCGCACCGCCGCGGCCAGCGGGGCCTCCTCGTCACGGCCGTGCGAGGCGATCAGGACGGCGTCGAGGTCGTCCGGCAGTGGCGTGCCCGGTCCGGCGGGCCGGGCGTCGTAGCCGAGGGCCCGGCCGAGGTCGAGCAGGGCGCGGGCGATGGGCGCGTGGCCCTGGACGTGCACCAGCAGGGGCGGCAGATGGGCTTCGAAGAAGATGTCGAGGGTCCCGCCGGACCGGCAGGGGTTGGCGACGGTGACCAGGCCCTCGTCCTCGGGCGCGGACTCCGCCGCGGCCGCGCCGCCGGGGGTGATCCGCAGCAGCACCGATTCCCCGGTCTCCAGCAGGCGCAGTCCATGCAGTTGGACGGTCGACTCGGCGCAGACACCGCCGACGAAGCCCTCCACCGTGCCGTCGGGCAGCACCAGCGCGCTGTCGCCGGGCCTGGCGCTCGTGGGGCGCTGCGCGCGGACGACGGTGGCGAGGACGAACGGGGTGCGGCCGTGCCGGAGTTCGTCCAGGCGGTTCAGCAGTTCGGTGCTCGTCATCGGGTGGCCTCAGGTGATCGCCAGGTCGCTGCGGAACGGCTGCCCCCGTGCGGCCCGCCAGACCGCCGCCGGGGTCAGGGGCATGTCGACGTGGCGTACCCCGAGCGGCCGCAGGGCGTCGACGACGGCGTTGACGACGGCGGCGGGCGAGCCGACGGTGGCGGACTCGCCGACGCCCTTGGCGCCGATCGGGTGGTGCGGGGAGGGGGTGACGGTCTCACCGAGCTCCCAGGAGGGGCATTCGACGGCGGTGGGCAGCAGGTAGTCCATGAAGGACCCGCCGAGGCAGTTGCCGTCCTCGTCGAAGGCGATCACCTGCATGAGCGCCATGCCGAGCCCGTCGGCGAGCCCGCCGTGCACCTGCCCCTCGACGATCATGGGGTTGATGCGGGTGCCGCAGTCGTCCACGGCGACGAAGCGGCGCACCTTCACCTGCCCGGTGCCGGCGTCGACGTCGGCGACGCAGATGTAGGCCCCGAAGGGGAAGGTGAGGTTGGGCGGGTTGTAGACGCAGCTCGCGTCGAGGTGGCCCTCCACGCCCTCGGGCAGTTCGAGGCTGGAGTGGGCGGCGAGCGCGATCTCGGCCATCGTGCGGCCCTGGTCGGGGTCGCCGGTGACGAACCAGCGGCCCTTCTCCCATTCCAGGTCGTCCGGGCTGACCTCGAGCATCGCCGAGGCCACCAGCCGGGCCCGTTCGCGGACCTTGCGGGCCACCAGCGCGGCGGCCGCGCCCGACACCGGGGTGGAGCGGGAGCCGTAGGTGCCCAGGCCGAAGGGCGTCTGGTCGGTGTCGCCGTGCACGACGTCGATGTCCTCGGGCGGGATGCCCAGTTCCTCGGCGACGATCTGCGCGAACGTCGTCTCGTGGCCCTGCCCCTGGGTCTGCACGGAGATCCGCAGAACGGCCTTGCCGGTGGGGTGGACGCGCAGTTCCGCGCCGTCGGCCATGCCCAGGCCCATGATGTCCATGTGCCTGCGCGGGCCCGCGCCGACGGCCTCGGTGAAGAAGCTGACGCCGATGCCCATGAGTTCACCGCGCTCGCGCCGCTCGGCCTGCTCGCGGCGCAGGTCCTCGTAGTGCGCGAGGTCCATGGCGAGCCGCAGGGCCCGCGGGTAGTCGCCGGAGTCGTACTCCCAGCCGGTCTTGTTCCGGTACGGGAACTGCTCCGGCCGCAGCAGGTTGCGCATCCGCAGTTCCGCCGGGTCGGTGCCGAGTTCGGCGGCGAGCACGTCGACCATGCGCTCCACGAGGTAGACGGCCTCGGTGACGCGGAAGGAGCAGGCGTAGGCGACGCCGCCCGGTGCCTTGTTGGTGTAGACGCCGGTGACCTCGCAGTGCGCGGCCTCGATGTCGTACGAGCCGGTGAAGACGCCGAAAAAGCCGGCGGGGAAGTGGGTGGGCTGGGCGGTGGCGTTGAAGGCGCCGTGGTCGGCGACGACCTTCACGCGGAGGGCCAGGATCCGCCCGTCCGCCGTCGCCGCCAACTCCCCGTGCATGTGGTAGTCGCGGGCGAAGGAGGTGCTCATCAGGTTCTCCGAGCGGTCCTCCACCCACTTGACCGGCTTTCCGGTGACGATGGAGCCGACCACCGCGCACACGTACCCGGGGTAGATGCCGACCTTGTTGCCGAAGCCGCCGCCGATGTCGGGGGAGATGATGCGGATCTTGTGCTCGGGGATCCCGGCCACCATCGCGTAGAGGGTGCGGTGCGCGTGCGGGGCCTGAGTGGTGGACCACACGGTGAGCTTGCCGGTGACGGCGTCCATGTCGGCGACCGTGCCGCAGGTCTCCAGCGGCGCGGGGTGCACCCGGGGGTAGAGCATGTCCTGTCCGACGACGACGTCGGCGCGGGCGAACACCTCGTCGGTGGCGGTCCGGTCGCCTGCCTCCCAGTCGAAGATGTGGTTGCCGGTCTGGCCCTCCTTGTCGTCGCGGATGACCGGCGCGCCGGGGTCGAGGGCGCGGCGGGCGTCGACGACGGGGTCGAGCGGCTCGTAGTCCACGTCGATCAGCTCGAGGGCGTCGCGGGCCGCGTAGCGGTCCTGGGCGACGACGAAGGCGACCTCCTGGCCCTGGAAGCGGACCTTGTCGGTGGCGAGCACCGCCTGGGTGTCGTAGGAGAGCGTCGGCATCCAGGCCAGCCCGAGCCCGGCCAGCGTCTCCCCGGTGATGACGGCCTTCACCTTGGGGTGCGCCTCGGCGGCGGAGGTGTCGATGGACACGATCCGCGCGTGCGCCAGCGGGCTGCGCAGGACGGCGCCGTGGAGCATGCCGGGCAGATGGACGTCGTCGACGTAGGTGCCGTGGCCGCGGACGAAACGGGCGTCCTCCTTGCGGGGCATCCGCCCGAAGCCGACCGGCCGTTCCCCGGTGGTGGTCATGTCCGCACCTCCTCGCGGCCGGCGTCCTCCTCGGCGGGCCGCGCGGCGCCGCCGTGCTCGGCGGCCCAGCGGATGGAGCGCACGATGTTCTCGTAGCCGGTGCAGCGGCACAGCTGGCCGGAGACGGCCTCGCGGATGTCCTCCTCGGAGGGGTCGGGGTCGTGGTCGAGCAGCCAGCGGGCGGTCATCATCATGCCGGGGGTGCAGAAGCCGCACTGCAGTCCGTGACAGGCGACGAACCCCTGCTGCACGGGGTCGAGTTCCGCGCCGTCGGCGAGGCCCTCGACGGTCCGCACCTCGTGGCCGTCGGCCATCACCGCGAGCACCGTGCAGGACTTGACGGGCGCGCCGTCCAGCCACACCGCGCAGACACCGCAGTTGGAGGTGTCGCAGCCCCAGTGCGTGCCGGTGAGGCCCAGGTCGTCGCGGAGGAAGTGCACCAGCAGCAGGCGGGGTTCGACGTCCCGGGTGTACCGCTCGCCGTTCACGGTGACCGTGATCTGCATGTCAGGCCTCCTGCCCCTGGGCGCGGGCGGCCGCGGCGCGCAGGGCCCGCACGGTGAGCTCGGCGGCGAGGTGCCGCTTGTAGTCGACGGGGCCGCGCTGGTCGGCGGAGGGCCGGCACTCCTCACCGGCGATGCGGCCCGCCTCGGCGAACCGTTCCTCGTCCGGCGGTCCGCCGCACAGGTACCGTTCGGCCTCCTCGGCGACGAACCGGGGCGCGCCGACGGCGGTCAGCCCGATGCCCGCCTCGGCGACCGCACCACCGGAGAGCTCCAGCACGGCGGCCGCGGCGGCGACCGCCCAGTCCCCGGCGCGGCGCTCCACCTTGCGGTAGGCGCTGGCGTGCGAGCGGATCGGCACCCGGACCTCGAGCAGCAGTTCCGCCTCGCCGAGCGCGGTCTCGTACGGCCCGAGGAAGAACTCCCGCACCGGCACCGCCCGCCGGCCGTCCGGTCCCTGGGCGACGAGGGTCGCGCGCAGCGCGCAGAACGCGGCGGACAGGTCCTCGGACGGATCGGCCTGGCAGAGCGAGCCGCCGACCGTGCCGCGGTTGCGCACCAGCGGGTCGGCGATCATGCGTTCCGCGTCGCGGAGGACGGGGAAGTGCTCGCCGACCACGGCCGAGGCCAGCAGGCCGGCGTGCCGGACCATGGCACCGACGGCGAGCTCGGCGCCGTCGACGCGGATGCGGGTCAGCTCGTCGAGGCCGTTGATGTCGATCAGCGCCTCCGGCTGGGCCAGCCGCAGTTTCATCATCGGCAGCAGGCTGTGCCCGCCCGCGATGAGGCGCGCCTCGGGCCCGTACCGGGTGAGGAGCTCGATGGCGTGGTCGACGCCGGTCGCCCGCGCGTACTGGAACGTGGCCGGGACCTGCATACCGCCCTCCTGGGGCCGGGCTCCCCCTGTGGCGTGATGCTGCGCCTCGCCGCGGCGCCGGTGCAATGGGCCGATAAGTCTTCACTTATCGGGGCGAAGGCGGGAAAATCAAGGGGTGACCGTGACGCAGCTCAGCACCTTCGTGCTGGTGGCCCGGCTCGGTTCGGTCACCGCCGCCGCGCGGACGCTGAACGTGAGCGAGTCCGCCGTGTCGCAGGCGCTGGGTGCGCTGCGCGCGCACTTCGGCGACCCCTTGATCCGCCGCGCGCCGGGCGGCGGCATGCGGCTGACCCCGGCGGGAGCGCGGCTGCTCCCCGTCGCCTCGCGCATGGTCGCGCTGAGCGCGGACGCGGAGGCCGCGGTGCGGGCGGCGCAGGGCGGGCCCGACGAATTGCGCGTGGTGGCCGCGGGCACGCTCGCGGAATTCGTGCTGCCGTCGCTGACGGAGGCCTTCGCCGAACGGACGGGCCGGCGCATCGACACCTCCTTCGGCGTCGCCACGACGAACGCGATGCGCGCGCTGGTGGAGCACCGCCTCGCCGACGTGGCGCTCGGCCCCGATCTGGGGGCGGTGCGCGGCGGGGACCTGGTCGGCGAGCCCGTCTTCCGCGCCGTGCTGGTCGCGGTGGCCGGGCCCCGGGCCCCTCGCCCCGCGGGACCGCCGTCCCGGTGGACGTGGCTGGTCGACGCCTCCGGCACCGACCCCGGCGCCGACGCGGGACGCCTGCTGCGCCAGCTGCGGGTGCCCGAGGCCCGCGTCCGGGTCTTCCCGCACCTGACCGCGGCCTGGGACGCCGCCGCGGAGGGCGCGGGCGTGGCGCCCGCGGTCGCCCATCTGGTCACCCCGCGCCTGCGCCGCGACGAACTGCGTCTGCTCGACACCCCGGGCACGCCCGCGGACGCCACCTGGTACGCCACCGTCCTGCCGCCGGGCTTCCGCTCCCCCGCGACCGACGTCTTCCTCCACTTCCTCCGCACCGCCGCGGCAACCCGCCTGATGGGCGCCCCCGGCACCGGCATCTCCCCCTCCCGCTCCCGCCCCGCCGTCCACGTCACGCTCTGGCCGACCGCCTGACCCCGCCCCGGCCCGGGGGGCGCGGACTCCCCGGACCGGCCGAGGGCGCGGTGCTCCCTCACGCCATCCGTCGTCGGGCCGGTCCCGCGGGGCAGGATCCGGCGATTTCGCCACGTCGAGATCGCCACCTGTTCGTGTTCCTCTCCCCGTGCCCCTCGCCCACGGCGGCCGCGCAGGTCGCGGGGCCGGTGACCCACGGGAGGGGGCCTTTCGGTGACGGTACGCTCCTGCCATGTCCCGATCAGCCGATGCCGGCCTCTCCCGGTCACCCGTGACCGCGGATGACCTCGATCTCGCCGTGCAGATGGCGGTGGCAGTCCTCCGGGAGGCGCCCCCGGCCGCTTGGGAGGGCAAGGCGGGTTCGCTGGAATGGGACTGCTGGGAAACCGTCGAACACCTCAGCGACGACCTCTTCGCCTACGCGGCACAACTGGGCCCCAGGACACCGCCCTTGGACGGCGAGGTGCCCTTCGTATGGGAGAGTCGGCGGCCCGGCGGCCCGGCGAACGCCATTCACGCGAACCGCGCGGCGGGGCCGGCCGGTCTGCTGCAGGTCCTGGAAGCGAGCGGGGCGCTGCTGGTCGCCATGGTGCGCACGACGTCTCCGCGGACCCGCGCTCACCACGTATTCGGTGTCTCGGACCCCGAGGGATTCGCCGCGATGGGGATCGTGGAGACGCTGGTGCACACGCACGACCTGGCACATGGGCTCGATCTCGTATGGAGCCCGCCTGCCGGTCTGTGCTCCCGGGTGCTCGCCAGGCTGTTCCCGCACGCGCCGTCGTCCACGGATTCCTGGTCCACGCTTTTGTGGGCCACCGGACGCGCCGACCTGCCCGGACACCCTCGTCCCACGTCGTGGCGCTGGGACGGCACGCCCCGGGCATAGGCCGTGCCCGAGGTGACGACTGCGCTCGGCACCCCGCCACCGGGGCGCACCACAGCACGAACGGCGGCGGTCACGGCGGGGGCGGGGTGACCAGGACCTCCCTCAGCCGGGTGAGTTCGGCCGCCGTCAGGCCGCGGTCGCGCAGCCAGGGGCCCGCCCCGCCGTGGGCGGTGTGGAGGGTGGCCAGGAAGCGGCGCATGACGCGCGGTTCCGAGGCCATGAAGGCGTGCTCCACGGCGGGGAGGTCGCGGTAGGAGGGGAAGCGGGTCAGGCGCTCGCGGATTCGGGCGACGCGCTGGGCGGTGAGCGCGTAGTCGGCGGCGATCGCCGGGGCGGGCACGCCGACCGCGTCGAGCAGGAGGGCCGCGAGGACGCCGGTGCGGTCCTTGCCGATGGCGCAGTGGAAGACGACGGCGTGCCGGTCGGCGTCGGCGACGACGCGGGCCGCCGCGACCAGCGACTCGCCGCTGCCGTCCAGTAGTCCGAGGTAGAAGCCGATCGCGTCGCCGTCGTCCGCGGTCGTCACCGGGACCGCGTCGGCGACCAGCGCCCGCACCCGGCTGACCGGCAGGCTCATCCTGCGTACGGCCGTGTCCGCCAGCAGGCCATGCCCTTCGCGGGCGGCCTCCTCCGGGCCGCGCAGGTCGAGGACGGTACGCAGCCCGTAGCGGCCGAGGAGGAGTTCGACGTCGTCCGCCGAGGCCTCCTGGAGGGTGCTGGCCCGGAACACGACGCCGCGCCGGGTCGTGCCCCCGCCCTGTACGGGCAGACCGCCCAGGTCGCGGATGTTGTCGACCTCGGCCAGCTCGACCCAGCGATGCGTCCCACCGGTGGATCCGTCCTGCGTCGCCTCCAAGGCGCCCTCCTCGTACCGTCCCCGGCCATCGTGCCGTGCGCGGCCGCCCCGGTCCACCGGCGACCGCGGCCGTGGGGATATCGTCGGCTGACCCCGGGACGCCCCGGGCGACCACCGACCGGAGGTGCCCGCCATGGCCCAGCCCGAGCCGAGCGGGGAGCCGCCGGTGCGCACGGAGCGGCACGGCCGGGTGCTGGTGATCCGGATGTGCCGTGCGCACAAGCGCAACGCCGTCGACCGGCGGCTGGCCGAGGCGCTCGACGCGGCGTTCAACACCCTGGAGGACGACCCGGAGCTGTGGGCCGGGGTGCTCACCGGCTCCGGCGGGGTGTTCAGCGCTGGCAGTGACCTGAACGCCATCGGCGACTACGTCACCGAGCGCGGCGGCGAGTACGGGCTGATCCGCCGTCACCGGCGCAAGCCGCTGGTGGCCGCCGTGGAGGGCGCCGCGCTGGGCGGCGGGATGGAACTCGTCCTCGCCTGCGACCTCGTGGTGGCCGCGTCGACCGCCCGGTTCGGGCTGCCGGAGGTCCGGCTGGGCCTGGTGCCCACGTGCGCGGGGCTGTTCCGCGGCCCGCGCGCCCTGCCCGTCAACCTGGCCAGGGAGCTGGTGCTGACCGGCGACCCGATCGACGCCGCGCGGGCGCACGCCGCGGGGCTGGTCAACCGGGTCACCGAGGAGGGTGAGGCCCTGGCGGGTGCGCTCGAACTCGCCGCGCGCGTCTGCGAGAACGCCCCGGTCGCCGTCCAGGCGAGCCTGGTGGCGATGGACGCCTGGCTCTCCGGCTCCGACGCGCTCGGCTGGCGTGCCACCGAGGAGGCGACCCGCACGGTGCTGTCCTCCGAGGACCGGCGCGAGGGCGTCGCGGCGTTCCTGGACCGGCGACCGCCCCGCTGGACGGGCCGCTGACGGCCCCCGTGACCGGCGGATACACGCACCCGGGTGACTCCGGCGTGCGCCACGCCGGAGTCCGGGCTTATCTGGAGCCGTGGCCGGTGTCGTCCGGACGCGGTCCGCCGCGCGCAGGAGGCGCCCCGAGCGAGGAGCTTCCTTTTGGCACGCAGGATTCCGCCGACCATCGCGGTCGCCGTGGTGTTCGTCGCCGCGCTGTTCATGGCGATCATGGACACCACGATCGTCAACGTAGCCGTACCGGCCATCGGCGAGGACTTCGGCGTGCCGGCCTCCGGGCTGGGCGGCGTCAACATCGGCTACCTGGTGAGCCTGGCGGTCTTCATCCCGGTCGCGGGCTGGCTGGCCGACCGGTACGGCACCCGCCGGGTGTTCCTCGCCGCGCTGGTCGCCTTCACCGGGGCGTCGGCGCTGTGCGCGATGTCCACCAGCCTCGAACAGCTCACCCTCTACCGGATCCTGCAGGGCGCCGGCGGCGGGCTGCTCGTCCCGGTCGGCCAGACGATGCTGTTCCGGGCGTACCCGCCCGCGGAACGGATCAAGGCGCAGCGCGCGCTGATGGTGCCGACCGCCATCGCCCCGGCCGTGGGCCCCGTGCTGGGCGGCTGGCTGTGCGACGCGGTGTCCTGGCACTGGGTCTTCCTGGTCAACCTGCCGGTGGGCACCGCGGCCGTCGTCTTCGGTCTGCTCTTCCTCCCGGACTACCGCCTGGAGCGGCCCGGGCGCTTCGACCTCATCGGCTTCCTCCTGGCCGGCGGTGGGCTGGCACTCGCGCTGTACGCGCTGACCAACGGCGCCAAGGACGGCTGGGGCACCGCGGGCATCCTCGTGCCGCTGGTCGCGGGCATCGCGGCGCTCGGCGCGATGGTGCTGGTGGAGCGGCGGATTTCGATGCCGATGCTCGACCTGGAGCTCTTCCGGGACCGGCTCTTCCGGGCCAACACGGTCGTGATGTTCCCGCTCAGCGCGGTCTTCCTCGGCACGGTGTGGCTCTATCCGATGTTCCTTCAGGAGGCGCTGGGCTTCAGCGCCTTCGAGAGCGGTCTGGCCACCTGGCCGGAGGCGGTGGGCGTGATGGCCGCCGCGCAGATCGCCCCGCGCCTGTACCGGCGGATCGGGCCGCGCTGGCTGATGGTGGGCGGTTCGGCCGGCATGGGCGTCTGCGTGGCGGTGATGACCGGGTTCACGACGGCCACCTCGCCCTGGGTGCTGCGCGGGGTGCTCTTCGTCCTCGGCTACTGCATCGGGCACGTGATGATGTCGGCGCAGAACGCCGCCTTCGCCACGATTCCCGCGCCCTCGACGGGGCGGGCCGCGACCGTGTTCAACATGCAGCGGCAACTGGGCGGTGCCTTCGGCACGGCGCTGATCGCCACGCTCCTGACGGCGGTCGGGACGACGACCGTGACAGCGGGCGGCACCACCACGTCCAACCTGGGCGCCTACCACGCCGGCTTCGTGCTCTGCACGGGCCTGGCCCTGATCTCCGCGGTCGCCGCGCTCTTCGTCTCCGACAAGGACGCCCTCGGCGTCGAGACCTCCCGCCCCGGCCGCCACGCCCGCCCCGACGCGGCCGCCTCGCCGGCCTCCTGACGTCCGCCGGCGGGCCGGCGGCAGCCGGGGCCCGGCAGCGGTGACGCCCGACCCGGAGCCTCGACACCCCGCGACCGGGGTGGGCGCACCCGACGGGCCGGTGACCGCACGGGGACGCCCGCGATCGGGCCGCTCGGCACGCGCGGCTCACGCTGACGGCGGGTCATCGACGCGGGCGGCACCACCTCCGCGCAGCCGTGGCACAGCACACCTGCCGCGCCTCGCACCCCGTCGTCCAGCCCGGCGGCACGGCACGGTCGGGGTCCGCACCGTCGAGGGCCGCGTCCCCTCCGCCACGCCGCGACCGCTTCGGATCGACGAGATCCACGCCGTCGTCGCCGGGTTCGCCAAGGACGGCGGGCCCGGGGCGGCTCAGCGGCGGCCAGGCGCGCGCCACGGCCGCCGGACCAGGGGTCCTCGGGGCGCGCGAGAGCTCGCCCGAGGACGACGAACAGCGGGAAAGCCGTGCCCGCGCCCGCGTGGACGGCCGGCGGCCGGCGTCGCAGCGGGCCCGGCCGGAGGCCCGGGACTGCGCGGGGGCCGATCGCGCGTCGCCGCCGCCATGTCAGGCCCTAGCATCGAGGCATGCCTCGCCTGGAACGTCTCCGTACCGATCACGCCGCCGCGCTCCTGGAGTTCGAGCGGGCGAACCGGTCGTACTTCGCCGCGTCGATACCGGACCGGGGGGACGACTACTTCGCGTACTTCGACGCGCGGCACCAGGCGCTGCTCGCCGAGCAGGAGACCGGGACCTGCCACTTCCACGTGCTGGTCGGCGCGGGCGACGAGGTGCTGGGGCGGGTCAACGTGGTGGACGTGACGGAGGGTTCGGCGGAGCTCGGGTACCGGATCGCCGAGAGTGCGGCCGGGCGGGGGCTCGCCACGGCCGCGGTTCACGAGGTGTGCGCCCTGGCGGCCGGGGAGTACGGGCTGACGACGCTGTGGGCGGTCACCACGCTGGACAACGCGGGCTCGCGCACGGTGCTGTCCCGTACGGGGTTCGTGTCGGCCGGCACGGTCGAGCTCGACGGCCGTCCCGGGCTGCGGTTCGTCCGCGAACTGGGCGACGCGGCGGCGCCGTCCGCCGAGGGCTGAAGGCGGGCGGCCATCGCGCGCAGGCCGGGCAGGGCGAGCACGGCGATCCCGGGGAGGCTGGAGACGAGGGTGAGCACCCCGTAGACGACGGCGGTCGCGAGGCCCTGCGCGGCGCCCAGCCCGGCCGCGCCGAAGGCGAGCGTCGCGGCGGCCTCGCGCGGGCCCCAGCCCCCGATGTTGACGGGCAGTCCCATCACGAGCAGGGCCAGGACGAGGGGCGGCACGAGCGTCGTGACCGGCGCCGACGAGCCGGCGACGCGGGCCGCGACCACGAACAGGGCGATGTGGCCGGCGAGTCCCGCCGCGGACAGCGCGACCACCCCCGGCCAGGTGCCGCGGGCGAGCAGTCCGCCGCGGACGTCGGCCAGCCCGGTGGCGAGCGCCTGCCGCCCCCTGGCGCCGCGCCGCCACAGCAGCCATCCGCCGAGCGCCACGAGGACCAGCAGCACGCCGGCCGTGACCTCCGCGGCCCGGCCCGGAACGAGGTCGCCGGCGATCGCCGTGACCAAGGCGGGCCGGGTGAGCAGGACGGCCCCGCCGAGCACGAGGACGACCACCTGGCCGCCGACGCGCTCCAGGACGACGGCGCGCACGCCGCGGCCGACGTCGCCCGAGTGCTTGCCGTGCCGGACGGCCCGGTCGACGTCGCCGAGGACCCCGGCCGGGAGCACCGCGTTGAGCAGCAGCGCCCGGTAGTAGTCGGAGACGGCCCGGGCCAGCGGGAGCCGCAGGCCGAGCCGGCGGGCCACCAGGCACCAGCGCCAGGCGCTCGTCACGGTGGTGAACAGGCCGATCGCGAGCGCGGCGAGGACCGCGCGGCCGTCGACGACCCGCAGGCCGTCGACGAACGCGCCGGTGCCGAGCCGCCACACGAGGGCGGCGAGGATGCCCGCGCCGATCAGCAGCCGCAGCCAGGCCCACAGTCGTTGCCTCACCGGGCCCCGCCTCCGGGCAGGGCGAGCAGGTCGCCGTGGCCGACGACGGCGGTCAGCCGCCCGGCCGCGCAGTCCTCGAGCCGGCGGCCTAGGTAGGCCTGCGCGGGGGCGGCCAGGCCGGGCTCCTGTTCGACGGCGGCGCCGACCCAGCCGCGCAGCCACTCGGCGGTGAGCGCGGACCGGTCCGCACCGAGCCGCCAGGGGCTCGGCCGGGTCGTGACGGTGGCGCCGTGCCGGGTGAACGCCCGGGCGGCGGTGTCGAGGGCGTCGGGGCCGAGCAGTGCGCGGCCGCCTGCCGTGCGCCGCTGGTGTGCGTTGAAGGCGGCGGTGATGTCCTCGTCGAGGGGGTCGGCGGGCCCGAGTTCGACCTCGCCGACCACGGAGAGGCCGAAGAGCACGGGGACACCGGCGGCGGTGCAGGTGGCGGCGAGGGCGTCGATCTCGTCGGCGGTGAGCAGGTCCAGCAGCGCGGAGCCGGTGACGAGCGAGGTCCCGGCGAGGTCTGCGGCGGCCAGCCGGGTGAGGTCGCCCTCGCGGGTCTCGGCGGTGACGGGGCTGCCGCCCGCGGTGAGGCCGCCGAGGCTCGCCGCGGCGAGGGCGAGGAGGGCGGGGTCGTGGTCGTGCAGGATCCAGTGCTGCGGTCCGGGGAGGCGGCCGCTGAGCCATCGGCCCATGGAGCCGGTGCCGCATCCGAGGTCGCGGACGACGAGCGGTCCCGCGCCGCGGGGCGCGCCCGCGAGGTGCTCGCGGAGCGGGCCGAGCAGGTCGTGGGCGCGGGCCGCGGCGTCGGCGTCCTCGCGCAGCGCGAGCCAGTGCGGTGTGAAGGGGGCGGTGTCGGACGTGGTCATCGGGTTCCCTCCCGCAGCAGTTCGAGCACCGCGTCCATCTGCCGCGCGGCGTGCTCCCAGCCGTGCAGCGTCCCGCGCCGCCGGCGGGCCGCCGTCCGCAGCCGGTCGCGCAGGTCGGCGTCGTCGAGCCAGCGGCGGAGCGCCGCGGCGAGTTCGGTGGTGTCGTCCGGGCGGACGAGGAGGCCGGGCGGTGTGCCGTCCGGTGCCAGGCCGAGTGCGTCGGGCACTCCCCCGGCGTCGGTGGCCAGGACGGGTGTGCCGCGCATCAGGGCCTCGGTGACGACCATGCCGAAGGTCTCGGCGCGGGACGGCAGGACGAGCAGGTCGGCGGCGGCGTACTCGGCCGCGAGGGGTTCGCCGGTGAGCGGGCCGGTGAGCTGCACGCGGTCGTCGAGGCCGTGCCGGCCGATCAGCGCGCGTACGCGTGCAAGGTGTTCGCGGTCGCGGCCGAGCGGGCCCACGCAGCGGCAGGTCCAGGGCAGGTCGGCGACGGCGGCGAGCGCCTCGGCCAGCAGGTCGTGGCCCTTGCGGGGGGTCAGCGAGGCGACGCACAGCAGCCGCGTGCCGTCCGGCGAGCCGGGCGCGAGCGGCGCGGGGTCGGTACCGGGGGTGACGACGTGGACCCGGTCGGCGGGCAGCGCGTGCCGCTCGGCGATGCGCCGGGCGGCCCAGGGGCTGGTGGCGACGACCGCGGCGGCGGCCCGCAGGGTCTCGCGCTCCAGGGCGTCGAGTTCCCGGGCGGCCGCGGGGTCGAGGCCGGTCTCGTCGGCGAGCGGCAGGTGCACCAGGACGGCGGTGCGCAGCCGGCGCGTGTGCGGGACGACGATCTCGGGGACGCCGCAGGCCACGAGCCCGTCGAGGAGGACGACGGCGCCGTCCGGCACCGCCGTGAGCGCCTTGGCCAGGGCCTGGCGGGCGGCGGTGCCGGGACGCGGCCACGTCCCCCGCACGGGGAGTTCCCGCAGCGGCCGGCCCGCCGCCGCAAGGGTCTGGCTCAGGCGGCGGTCGTAGACGTTGCCGCCGCTGGGTGCGGTGGCGTCGTCGACGTCGCCCGGGAGGACGACGTACGCGGGGGCCGCCCCCGCCGGAGCGGGGGCGGTCGAGCGCGCGGGCGTCCTCACAGAGAACGCTCGTAGCTCGCCCAGGCGACGTGCGACTCGTGCAACGTGACCGAGATGCCGGTCAGGCCGTGCGCACCCTCGCCGAGCTTGCCCGCGGCCACGCGGTCGGCGAGCCGGTCGGCGATGGTCTTCGCCAGGAACTCGGTGGAGGTGTTGATCCCGGAGAAGTCCGGATCGTCGTCGAGGTTGCGGTAGTTGAGCGCGGCGAGCACCGCGCCCAGCTCCTGGGTGGCGAGGCCGATGTCGACGACGATGTTGTCGGCGTCGAGTTCCGGGCGGCGGAACGTGGCGTCCACCAGGAACGTCGCGCCGTGCAGCCGCTGCGCGGGTCCGAAGACCTCGCCGCGGAAGCTGTGGGCGACCATGACGTGGTCGCGGACGGTGATACTGAACACGCGAGGACAACCTTCCCCAAAGGCCTAACCGGGACGGTAGGCAATACGGTGACAGAGCACGGAACGTTCACCGCCTGCGATCTCCTTCATCAGCAGGGGCAGTTCCTCGAAGTCGCTCTCGCCGGTGACGAGGGCGTCGTAGACCGGATCGGCGAGCAGGCGCAGGGCCAGGGCCATCCGGTCCGCATAGGTGCGCCGGGTGCGGCGCGTGGGTGAGACGGTGCCGACCTGGCTGCTGCGCACGGCCAGGCGGCGGGAGTGGAATGCCTCGCCCAGCGGCAGGCTGACCCGCCGGTCGCCGTACCAGCTCAGCTCGACGACGGTGCCCTCCGGCTCCAGCAGTTCCAGGGAGCGGGCGAGACCCGCTTCGGTGGCGCTGGCGTGCACGACCAGGTCGCAGCCGCCCTCGGCCGCGTCGGGGTGGGCGAAGCCGACGCCGAGCGCCTCGGCGACGGCGGCGCGGGAGGGGTCTACGTCGACGAGCTGCACCCGCGCCCCCGGGACGCCCGCGAGGACGGCGGCGACGCTGCAGCCGACCATGCCGGCACCGACCACGGCGATCCGGTCCCCGATCTGCGGGCCCGCGTCCCAGACCGCGTTGACGGCGGTCTCGACGGTGCCCGCCAGCACCGCGCGCCCCGCCGGGACGTCGTCGGGCACGGGCGTCACGGCGGCGGCCGGGACGACGTACCGGGTCTGGTGCGGGTAGAGGCAGAAGACGGTGCGGCCGAGCAGCCCGGGCGGCCCCTGCTCGACGAGGCCCACGTTGAGGTAGCCGTACTTCACCGGCCCCGGGAACTCGCCGTCCTGGAACGGCGCCCGCATGACCTGGTGCTGGCTCGCGGGCACCCCGCCCCGGAACACCAGGGTCTCGGTGCCGCGGCTCACCCCGGAGTACAGGGTGCGCACCAGCACCTCCCCCGCACCGGGTTCCGCGAGGGGCGTCTCCCTGACCTCGCCCTCGCCTGGTTCGCGAAGCCAGAACGCGCGCGCCGAACGCTCCACCGTTTTCCTCCGTACTCCATGGCGGGCAACAGACACCGGCCATCCAGGTGGTGCCGGGCCCGACCGTACGCGGCTGTGCCGCACAGGCGACAAGCGGGGACGTCTCATGACCGTGATGACCGTTGGATCCGAGTTCCGTGGGGGTACCGCGGGCCGTGAGCAGGCCGGGGCGGCGGCGGCCCAGTTGGCGCTGTTCGCCGCGCTGTGGGCCACCGTGGGCCTGGACACCGTCGGCTGGCTCGCCGGGACCGTCTACGCGGCGGGCACCTGGGCGCTGCTGGCGGCGGGCCTGCGGCGGGCGGGGCGCCGCTCGCTGGGCCCGGCCGACCACGTCACCCTGACCCGGGCGGTGCTCGTCGGCGGCGTGACGGCCATGGTGGCGGGAGGCGTCACGCACGGCGCCCCGCTGCTCACCGGGCTGACCGCGGTGGCGCTGGCCCTCGACGCGGTGGACGGCAAGGTAGCGCGTCGCACGGGCACCTCGTCCGCCCTGGGCGCGCGCTTCGACATGGAGGTCGACGCCTTTCTGATCCTCGTGCTGAGCGCACGGCTCGCCCTGACGCTGGGTCCGTGGGTGCTGGTGATCGGCGCCATGCGCTACGCGTTCGTGGCGGCGGCGTGGGTGCTGCCGTGGCTCAACGCGCCGCTCCCGCCGAGCTTCGCCCGCAAGACGGTGGCGGCCACGCAGGGCGTCGTCCTGCTCGTGGCCTGTTCGGGGCTCGTGCCCGCCGGGGTCTCGGCCGCCCTGACGGTGCTCGCGCTGGCCTCGCTCGTGTGGTCGTTCGGCCGCGACGTGCTCTGGCTGTGGCGCCACCGCCCGGCCCCGCGGTCCGTCGCGGGCTTCCCGGCCCCGGCCGCGGCCGCGGAGGACACCCGCACGCTGGTCTCCGCGTCGGCGGGCGGCCCCACCCCCTGACCCGGCAGGTCCGGGGCCCCGGGGGCGCCTTCCGCTGCCGGGGCGGCCGTTCCGGTCCGCAGTCGCCGACGAGGTCACCCCCGGCCTGGGACCCGCGCGGTCCACGCGCGGGCGGCACGGCCGCGGTTCATGGGGCCCCGGGGGCACGCCGAAGACCACCGCCCGGCGGGCGGCCCCGCCGGGGCGGTCAGGCGTCCTGGCGCGGCAGGTAGCGCAGCAGCACGACGTCGCCGATCTGGCGGGTCTCCGCGAGCGTCATCCGGTGCTGGGGGCCCTGGGGGAAGACCGCGGGGTGCACCATGCGCGGGGCGTCGGCCTGGCCGACGAAGAACGGTGCGTAGACGAGGTGGAGTTCGTCGACGAGGCCGGAGCTGAGGAACATCGTGTGGACGACGCCCCCGCCCTCGACCATGAGCCGTTCGACGCCGCGTCCGGCGAGGTCGGCGAGCAGGACACGGACGTCGAGCGGGTCGCCGGCGTCGACGACGGAGCAGCGGTCGCCCAGGCGTTCGCGGACGCAGTCGCTCGCGCCGGACGTCGTGTAGACGACCTTCTCGCACTCCCCGGTGGTGAAGAACCGGGCGCCGGGGTCCAGTTTCCCGCTCTCCGTGACCGTGACCTTGACCGGCGTCGGCGACAGCCCGGCGCGGACGCGCCGTTCGCGGCGCTCGGGCGAGCACACCAGGAGCCGGGGGTCGTCGGAACGTATGGTGTTGGCCCCCACGAGGATGGCGTCCACCCCGGCGCGGACCTCGTCGATCCGGTCGAAGTCCTCCTCGTTGGAGAGCAGCAGCCGGGTCGTGCTCGTGTCGTCCAGGCATCCGTCCAGCGAGGAGGCCACGGACAGCAGTACGTACGGGCGCGATCTCATGGGGACACACTGCCGCACGTAGGCGTTCGCGGATGGGAAGGTTCCGTAAGTCGCGCGGAAGCCTCCGGATGGATGTAGGGTCCGCCGATCGTCGTGCGGCCTGGTCAGGGCCAGTCGGCCCGGCGGCCCGGCGGCCCGGCGGCCCGTCAGTCACGCACCCCGTTGAGGACGTCGAGGGCCAGGGTGTCGTCGGCCTCGTCGGGCAGGGAGACGGTGACGCGTGTGCACAGTCCCGCGAAGCGGTCGCGCACGGCCCGGCCGACGGCCCGCGGTTCGCCGTGGACGGCGAAGGCGTCCAGGACGTCGTCGTCGACCAGCCGGCCCATCTCCGCCCAGCGGCCGCGCACGGACAGCCGGTGCAGTTCGTCGTGGAGATCGCCCCAGCCGTGGAGGTCGAGCACGGCACGGTAGGCGGGGGTGGACGCGTAGAACGCGATCCGCTCGCGGGTGGCGGTGAGGGCCGCCGCGTACTCCTCCTCGGTACGGCCGGTGGCCACCAGGGCGTTGCACACCACGTCGAAGGGCTGCCCGGCGTGCGCGGAGGCCTCCCTGGCCTTGCGGACGACGGGCAGCGTGACCTGCCGGAGGTAGTCCGCCGAGGTGAGGGCGTGGCAGATCAGCCCGTCGGCGGTCTCGCCCGCGACGGCGGTCATCATCGGGCCGACGCCGGCGAGCCAGATGCGGGGCGGCCCGGACGGCAGGGGGCCCGGGTCGAACATCGGCGTCATCAGGGTGTGGGTGTAGAACTCGCCGCGGAAGCGCAGCCGTTCGCCGGTCTGCCAGCTGTGCCAGATGGCGCGCAGGGCGCCCGCGAACTCCTTCATGCGGGCGGCGGGGCGCGACCAGGGCATGCCGTAGCGGTGGGTGATGTGCGGCTTGACCTGGGAGCCGAGGCCGACGGACAGCCGCCCGCCGGAGAGCCGCTGGACGTCGTAGGCGGCCGTGGCCACCGTCATCGGGTTGCGGGCGAAGGCGATCGCGACGCCGCTGACCAGGTCGGCCCGCCGGGTGGCGCCCGCGGCGAGGGCGAGCTGGAGGAAGGCGTCGTGCCGCATCTCGTTGACCAGCACGCCGTCCGCGCCGTGCGCCTCGGCGCGGGCCGCCGCGGCGGCGGTCCGCTCGATCGGCCCGGTGAAGGTGAAGTCGGCCTTGAGGGGCACGGCCGGGGCGGTCACGCGCCGGCTCCCGTCGCCGGGCCGGCGGCCTCGGTGAGTCGCGGGGGCGCCGCCTGCCGCCAGGAGTCGGCGACGATGTCGCGGAGCTCGTCCATGTCGTCCAGGGCGGCGAGCCGCACCCGCACCCAGTTCGACCCGGCCTCGTGCGGCGGGACCCAGAACTTCCCGGGCTCGGCCGCGATCAGCTCGCCCCGCTCGTGCATGGGGCAGCGCACCGCGAAGGAGGTCTCGTCGTCGGGCAGCGTGAGGTACATCTTCCCGGCGACCCGGAACGTGGGCATGCTCCAGGCCTCCTTCTCCACCGTCTCGGGCAGCGAGAGGGCGATGCGTCGGACGTCTTCGGAATCGGGCATGCGCCCACCGTAGCCATCGCCTCCGACAACGGGCGTGACGCGTGCCCGCCCCTCCGGCCGGGGGCCGGGGCTGAGTAGCAAGAGGAAACCTAGGTGTACACTGTCCTTCCGCCGCCGCGCGGTCGCGACGACCCGGCGGGGCGGCGAACGCATCGTCCCAGGAGGTGAGCGGCAGTGGCGACCGGACGGCACGTGTCGGGTCCCGAGGAGGACCAGCCGGCCTGCTCGATCGAGCGGAGCCTGCAGATCCTCGGTGAGCGCTGGTCCCTGCTGGTGCTGCGCGAGATCTTCGCCGGACGGCACCGCTTCGCCGAGATCCAGACCTCGCTCGGGATCGCGCCCAACCTCCTCAGCACCCGGCTCAAGCTGCTCGTCGACGCCGGGGTCCTGTGCACGCGCACGTACCGGGAACCGGGCAGCCGGCAGCGGCAGAGCTACCACCTGACGGACGCCGGGCGCGAGCTCGACCTCGTCATGGCCTCCCTCCAGCAGTGGGGCGACCGCCACCGGCCACGCCCGTCCGGCCCCTCCGCGCGCCGGCGCACGCACTCGACCGGCCAGGCCGTCCACGTCGGCTTCCTCACCGACGACGGCCGCGAGGTGCCGGGGACCGACGTGTCCATCGCGGTGACGCAGCCCACCGGGGCGGTCTGACCGGCGGCCCGGCCGGCGGGCGACGGGCGCCCGCACGGCCGTACAGCCCGGTTCAGCGCAGGTCGGCCGCCGCTTGCGCGGTGTCGTCCAGGAAGCCGCCCGACTGGTGCTGCCACAGCTTGGCGTAGGCGCCGTCCTCCGCGAGCAGCTCCTGGTGGGTGCCCTGCTCGACGATGCGTCCGCGGTCCAGGACGACCAGCCGGTCCATGCCGGCGACCGTGCTCAGCCGGTGCGCCACCACAAGCGCCGTCCGCCCCTCCATGAGCCGCCACAGCGCCTCCTGGACGAGGATCTCGCTCTCCGAGTCAAGGGCGCTGGTCGCCTCGTCGAGCAGCAGGATCGGCGCGTCGCGCAGGATCGCCCGGGCGAGCGCGACCCGCTGCCGCTGTCCGCCGGAGAGCTTGATCCCGCGCTCGCCGACCATCGTGTCGAAACCGCCGGGCAGTGCATCGGCGAACTCCGTGACGTGGGCCGCCCGGGCCGCGCGGCGGATCTCGCCCTCGGAGGCGTCCGGCCGGGCGAAGGCGATGTTGTCCCGCAGCGAGCGGTGGAACATCGCGGGGTCCTGCGGCACGTACGAGATCAGGCTGCGCAGGTCCGCCTGGCGCAGCCGGGTGATGTCCTGCCCGCCGATCAGGATCCGGCCGCCGTCGATGTCGTTCATCCGCAGCAGCAGCCGGGTGAGCGTGGTCTTGCCGCCCCCGGACCGGCCGACCAGCCCGATCCTGGCGCCGCTGGGCACGGCCAGGTCGAGCCCGTCGAAGAGCGGCTCCCCGCCCCCGTGGGCGAAGGTCACGTGCTCGAAGCGGACGCCGGCGCCCCGGGACCGCAGCGGCTCCGGCACGGGCGGGTCGAGCACGGTGGGCGGCTTGAGCAGCAGCTCGGTGAACTGCGCGGCCTCCGTCATCGAGCTCTCCAGACGGCGGTAGATCTGGTTGAACTCGAACATGATCCGCGTCGCGTTGGAGTAGTAGGTGAAGGCCACCACGACCGCCTCCACACCGTGCGTGCCCGCGCCGAGCGTGACCGCGAGCAGCAGGCCGAGCGCGTTGGTGAGCACGGACAGCGGCGCGACCAGGGTGTCGATGCGGAGGTTGCCGTAGTCCCACGACTTGAGCGTGAGCCTGCGCGACTCGGCGACACGGGAGCGGTGCTCGGCGGCCTCGCGTTCCTCGGCGGCGAACGCCCGGACGGTGTCCATGTTCATCAGGCTGTCGGCGACGTGCCCGGACACCCGGGCGATCGCCTCCTCGCGCCGGCGGACGAGCGCCTGGCGCCGGCGGATGAGGGGCGCCACGCACAGCGCGGTCACCGCGATCATCACCAAGAGGCCGACTACCAGCAGCGGTTCGTAGGCCCAGAGCACCACCGACCCGAACAGCAGCGGTACGAAGCTGCCCAGGACGTTGAAGGTCAGCGTGTCGACGAACTCCTCGAAGCGCGAGGCGAAGCTCAGCACCCGCTTGGTGAGGGACCCGGCGAAGTTGTCGTGGAAGAAGGACGCGTCCTTGGCGAACAGCTCGTCCATGCCGACCACGTACAGGTGCTCGATGCCGAGAGCGTCGAGGCGGTTGAGGCAGTGCAGGCCGATCCGCCACAGCGTCTCCGCGAGCAGCAGCACGCCGGCGAAGGCCAGGACGTAGGGCAGGGTCGCCCCGAGGCCGGGGGCGGTGCCGTCGACGAAGCCGCCGACGAGCTTCGCGACGACCAGCGGTGCGACGTAGTTGATGCCGATGTTGCCGAGGGCCGGCGACAGCATCGCCGGAAGCGTCAGCCACCGTAGCCGGGCCAGCTCCCTTCCGTAGTGACGAAGTGCCAGGAGCACCGGGCCCCCGGCCGACCGGAACCTGTATGACTCAGGCGATCCCATCTCCACCCTGCGGTGTCGTGCGGCGCGCTGCCGCGTGCTTCTCCGGGAGGTGCCGCCGCCACCGTTGCGGCGCGGCGCTTCGTCGGGGCCGGCGGTCCGCGCGGCTCGCGACGAGGCCGGCGTGCGATGAACGGGCGGTCCGGAAGTGGCAGTGTCCCGCGTGGGCCCGCACCGAGTCCAAGCGTTTTCCGGCCCTGCGGCACGGCGCACGGAGGCTTCCCGGCGCACGGGCGGGGCCTCGGGGGCCGGGTGGCGGCGCGGCTCCCACCCGGGGGCGGCAGGGCGGCGCCGTCCCGCTCCGTCCGCGCCTCTTGTGCCGCAAACGCAACCAGCGGGTTTGTCACGAATGACAAACCCGCTGGTCAGCACCGTCGGGACGACAGGATTTGAACCTGCGACCCCTTGACCCCCAGTCAAGTGCGCTACCAAGCTGCGCCACGTCCCGGTGCCGGATCGCGCCGGGCTTCCCACCCGGCCGACCGCGCACGAGAACAATACCGCACGTCGTCGGGTGCTCGCTCGCACCATTCCCGTGCCCCGCGCGGTGCCGCCGCGGCCGGGTACCCGGCCCGGGATGAGTAGCCGTACTCATGTGGCGGGGGCCACGGCGGCCGATGCTTCAGGCATGGCGAATCCGATCCAGCAGCAGAACACGGCGGCCTACTCGGCCCAGGCCGTGATCTCGTTCGCCGTCGCCCTCGGGGCGATGGTCGTGGGCATCGCCTACCTGCCGGTCGGCCCGTGGGTGCGGGCCTTCCTGGCGGTGGGGCTGCTCTACGTGGTGACCTCGGCGTTCACGCTCGCCAAGGTCGTCCGCGACCGGCAGGAGGCCGGTCAGGTGACGAGCCGGGTCGACCAGGCCCGGCTGGACAAGCTGCTCTCCGAACACGACCCCTTCAAGGTCGACGGGGTGTAGCCGACTCGTCGCCGAGCAGGTACCGCGCGCCGGGGCCCTTGGCGGCGGCGGTGTCGTCCGGGTTGTAGAGCGAGCACTTTCGCAGGGAGAGGCAGCCGCAGCCGATGCAGCCGGTCAGGTTGCCCTTGAGCCGTTCCAGCTCCGCGATCTGCTCGTCGATGCGGCGGGTCCAGGTGCGGGCGACGCCGTTCCACTCGGCGGCGCTGGGGGAGCGGTCCTCGGGGAGCCGGGCGAGGGCGGCGCCGGCCTCCTCCAGCGACAGGCCGACCCGCTGGGCGGCCCGGACGAAGGCGACGCGGCGCAGCGTGGAGCGGGCGTAGCGGCGCTGCCCGCCGGCGGTGCGCTCGGAGCGGATGAGGCCGAGGTCCTCGTAGTAGCGCAGGGCCGAGGTGGCGAGGCCGCTGCGGGCGGCGAGCTCGCCGATGGCCAGGCGGTCGCGGCGGGGTGCGGAGTCGCTCATGGGGCCGAGCGTAGCGCTTGACCTCAAGCCGACTTGAAGTTGCACCCTCGACTCATGACTCCGACCAGTGCGGACACCGCGTACGGATACGACGACCTCCGGCGGCTGATGTCGCTCATGACCGGCGACGAGAAGCACGGCCCCGCCGCCACCTCCACCCTCGACGTGCTGTGGGTGCTCTACGACCGGGTGCTGCGGGTGACCCCGGGGACGGCGGAGGACGCCGACCGGGACCGCTTCCTGCTCTCCAAGGGCCACGGCCCGATGGCGTACTACGCGGTACTCGCCGCCAAGGGATTCGTCCCCGAGGAATGGCTGCCGGACTTCGGCTCCTTCGGCTCACCGCTCGGGCACCATCCGGACCGCGTGCTCGTGCCGGGCGTCGAGATCGGCTCCGGATCGCTCGGCCACGGACTGCCGATCGCGGTGGGCAGCGCCCTGGGACTGCGGGCGCAGGGACTGACCGACGCCAAGGTGTGGGTGCTGGTCGGTGACGCCGAACTGGACGAGGGCAGCAACCACGAGGCCGTCGCCTTCGCCGGAGCCATGGGGCTGGAGGGCCTGCACGTCGTCGCCGTCGACAACACCTCCGCCACCTACCGGCGCCCGGGAGGTCCCGCCTCGCTCTTCGCGGGTGAGGGCTGGTCCGTGACGGGCGTCGACGGCCGCGACCACGAGGCACTCCACGAGGCGTTCACCGCGCCGCACCCCGGGCGGCCGCACGCCGTCGTCGCCCGTGTCGAACCCAAGCGCTGACCACCGCCCCGAGCCGAGGAGACCTTCCCATGGACACCATGCGTGACCGCTTCACCGCCGTCGCCACCCGCCTGCTGGACGAGGACCCCAGGCTGGCCGTCGTGCTGGCCGTGATCTCCGGGGACCGCTTCACGGACGCCGCCCACGACCACCCCGACCGGGTGATCGACGTGGGCATCCGCGAGCAGCTGCTGGTCAGCGTCGCGGGCGGGCTGGCGCTGACCGGGCTGCGGCCGATCGTCCACACCTTCTGCAGCTTCCTGGTGGAACGCCCCTTCGAGCAGGTCAAGCTGGACCTGGGGCACCAGGGCGCGGGCGCGGTGCTGGTCAGTTCGGGCGGCTCGTACGACATCGCCGCGGGGGGCCGTACCCACCAGGCCCCCGGTGACGTCGCCCTGCTGGACACCCTGGACGGCTGGACCGTGCACGTGCCCGGCCACCCGGACGAGGCCGAGGCCCTTGTCCGGCACGCGGCGGCCGACGAGGACAACCAGGTCTACGTACGGCTCAGCGAGCAGTCCAACCGCACCGCGCAGCCTGTCTCGCCGGGCCGCTTCCGGGTGCTGCGCGAGGGCCGGGCGGGCGTGGTGGTCGCCGTGGGTCCGCTCCTGGACGCCGCGCTGGAGGCGGTCGCGGACCTGGACCTCACGGTGCTGTACGCCTCGACCGTGCGCCCCTTCGACACGGCCGGGCTGCGGGCGGCCGTGGCGGGCACGGACGCGGCGGACGTGGTGCTGGTCGAGCCGTACCTGGCGGGCACGTCGGTGTCGTTCGCCGCCGAGGCGCTGCTCGACCTGCCGCACCGTGTCCTCGCGCTGGGCACCGCCCGGGAGGAGCTGCGCCGCTACGGCACCTGGCAGGAGCACGTGGCGGCGCACGGCCTGGACGCCGCCGGACTGCGGGCGCGGATCGGGGGATTCCTGGCGGGCTCGCCGCGCCCGGCGGGCCTCGTGGGCTCGGGCGTCCGTTAGCCGCGCGCCCGCCGGCCCCGGACGGTTCGGCAACTCCCCCGGCCGAAAGCCGGGGGCAGGGAGTTCGACGACCCGCGGGGACACGGGCGGGGCCTAACTCCAGGGGAGCTCCGAGCGGTGCCGCCAGTACGCCGGGGCAGGTTCCGCCAGCGGCGTCAGCCGGGCGAGCTGCTCGGCGTCGAGCTCGACGGAGGCGGCGCGGGCGTTGGCGGTCACCTGGCCGGTCGTGGCCGCGCCGGAGAGCACGATGCCGGCCCAGGGGCGGCGCAGGACCGCGGCGAGGGCGACCGCGTCGGGTGTGGCGCCGGTCAGGTCGGCCACCTCGGCGAGGGGGGATTCCGGATCGGCCGTCGCCAGACGGCCGTTGGCCATGGCCTCCTTGACGATCACCGTCAGTCCGGCGTCGTGGGCCTCGGCCAGGGCGGGTCCGGCGGAGGGCTCCATCAGGTTGTAGGTGGCCTGCACGACGGTGAACAGGCGCTGCCCGTCCACCGTCACCTTCAGTGCCGCGCGGATCGCCTCGGCCTGCAGCGGACCGCTGGTGGACAGGCCCACGGCCACCCCGTCGGCCGCCAGCCGGGCGAGGCGTGCGTGCAGGTCGCGGTCGGCGAGGGCCGGGCTGTCCGGGGTGACGGAGTGGATCTGGTAGAGGTCGAGGCGGTCGCCGAGCAGCGCGCGGGTCTCGGCGATCTGCCGGTCGTAGGTGGCGGCGCTGTGGTCCTTGACCTCGTGCACCTCGGCGTCGGCGCGCCAGCCGGCGGTGTAGGTGTAGCCCCATTTGCTGCCGACCACCACGTCGGTGGCCTCGGGGTGGGCGTCCAGCCAGCTCGCGAGGAACTCCTCGGCCCGGCCGTAGGAGCGGGCCGCGTCGAAGTAGCGGATGCCGAGCGCGTAGGCGGTGTCGAGGACCGCGTGGGCGCGGTCCCGCATCGCCTCGACGGTGCGGTCGGCGGGCAGGTCGGCGGCGCGGCCGAGGTCGATGTAGGCGGGACGGCCGACGGCCGCGAGGCCGAGGCCCAGCCGGGGCAGGGGGGCGGTGACGAGTCGTTCGAGGGGCACGGTCGCCACCGTACTCCCGGTGGAGTACGCCGATCCGGTGCCTGAGGCGGACGTCGCGGGTGATCACCGGAATGCATAGTGGGAGCGTCACGCCCGTCGTCCCCGTCCGAGGATCACGCATGCCATTCGCCCTGCCCAGGACCTGGCGCACACGGCGGCGGCTGGCGGCCGGTGCCGCCGCCCTCGCCCTGCTCGCCGGAGGCGGCGCCGTCACCCTCGCGACGGCCGACTCCCCCGCACCCGTGCGCCGCCAGGACCGGGTCTTCTCGCTGCCCGAGGCCCCGGGCAGCGCCGCCAAGGTGCGGATCGACACCTCCTACTTCACCTCCGGCGGGTCGTCGCCGCGCCCGGCGGTGCTGCTCGCGCACGGATTCGGCGGCAGCAAGGACGACATGCGGGGCCAGGCCGAGTCCCTCGCCCGCAGCGGTTACGCCGTGCTGACCTGGTCCGCGCGGGGCTTCGGCGCCTCCGGCGGGCGGATCGGGCTCAACTCCCCCGACGCGGAGGTCGCGGACGTCTCACGGCTGGTCGACTGGCTGGGCCGGCGGCCCGAGGTGCTGCGCGACGGCCGGGACGACCCGCGGGTCGGCGTCGCGGGGGCCTCCTACGGCGGGGCCATCTCGCTGCTGGCGGCCGGGTACGACCGTCGGGTGGACGCCATCGCGCCCGCGATCACCTGGTGGGACCTGGGTGAAGCGCTCTTCCCGCAGGGCGTGTTCAAGAAGCTGTGGGCGGGGATCTTCTTCTCCACGGGCTCGCGCGGAGCCGCGTGCGGCTTCACCGCCGAACTGTGCGCGATGTACGACCGTTCGGCCGTCGCGGGCCGCCCGGACGCCGCGACGCTGCGGCTGCTGACGCGCTCCAGCCCGTCCTCGGTGGCCGGCCGCATCAAGGTGCCCACCCTGGTGGTGCAGGGCCAGAACGACTCCCTCTTCCCGCTCGACCAGGGCGACGCCATCGCGCGTGCCGTCGCCGCGAACGGCGCGCCCGTGGCCGTCGACTGGTTCTCCGGCGGGCACGACGGCGGCGACCAGGAGACGTCCCGGATCGAGGCGCGCACCACGGCCTGGTTCGACCGCTGGCTGAAGCGGGACAAGGGCACCGACACCGGGCCGGCGTTCCGCGTCACCCGGACCGGGGGCGTCGACACCACCGACGGCAGGGCGGTGCGGCGCGGCGCGGACGCCGACGCGTACCCGGGGCTCGAGGGCAGCCGGACCCATACGGTCCCGCTCGGCGGGCGCGCGCAGACGGTGGCCAACCCGGCCGGCGGCAGCCCGCCCGCGATCTCCGCGGTGCCCGGTGTGGGCGCGCTCTCCCAGCTCTCCGACCTCGGCCAGGGACTGTCGCTGTCGCTGGACTTCCCCGGTCAGCGTGCCGCCTTCGACTCGGCGCCGCTGACGTCGTCGCTGCGCCTGACGGGCGCGGCCACGACACGGGTCGCCGTCGAGACGGACGCGCCCGCCGGTGCGGTGCTCTTCGCGAAGCTGTACGACGTGGGCCCCGGCGGCAGCGAGTCGCTGCCCCACCAACTGGTCGCACCGCTGCGGGTGGCGGAGGACGGCACGGTGCCGGTGCGACTGCCCGTCGTCGACCACGAGTTCGCCGCCGGCCACCGGCTGCGGCTGGTGCTGTCCACCACCGACCTCGGCTACGCCTCCCCCGTCGCGGCCGCCACGTACCGGGTGTCGCTGCCGGCGGGCGCCGTGCTGAGCGTGCCGACGGACCCGGAACTGACCACCGACCAGGGCGCGCTGCCCGCCTGGGTGTGGCTGCTGCCGGTCGCCGCACTCGCGCTGGCGGCGGCGCTGCTGCTGACCGGCCGCCGCCGGGCGGGCGCGGTGCGGCAGGCGCCGGACCCGTCGCTCGCGGACGTCCCGCTGGAGATCTCCGGGCTGTCCAAGCGCTACCGCGGCGCTGCGGACCGCTACGCCGTGCGCGAGGTGTCGTTCCGGGTGGAGCGGGGCCAGGTGCTGGGGCTGCTCGGCCCCAACGGGGCGGGCAAGACGACGACGATGCGCATGATGATGGGCCTGATCCGGCCCGACGCGGGCACCATCCGCGTGTTCGGCCACGCGATCCGGCCGGGTGCGCCCGTGCTGTCCCGGGTCGGGGCCTTCGTGGAGGGCGCGGGCTTCCTGCCGCACCTGACGGGGCGGGCCAACCTGGAGCTGTACTGGCGGGCCACGGGCCGGCCGGCGGTCGACGCCCACGTCGAGGAGGCCCTGGAGATCGCGGGCCTCGGCGAGGCCCTGGAGCGCGCGGTGCGCACGTACTCGCAGGGCATGCGGCAGCGGCTCGCCATCGCCCAGGCCATGCTGGGCCTGCCCGACCTGCTCATCCTCGACGAGCCCACCAACGGGCTCGACCCGCCGCAGATCCGCGAGATGCGCGACGTGGTGCGCCGTTACGCGGCCGCCGGCCGTACCGTCCTCGTCTCCAGCCACCTGCTGTCGGAGGTCGAGCAGAGCTGCACGCACCTGGTCGTCATGGACAAGGGGCGGCTCATCGCGGCCGGTCCGGTCGGCGAGATCGCCGGGAGCGGGCAGACGCTGATGGTCGGCGCGCCGGGCATGGCCGACGACGCACGGGAGGCGGTCGCCGCGAAGCTGTCGGCGCTGCCGGGTGTCGAGGCGGCGGAGTCCGCCGACGGGGGGCTGCTCGTCCGGCCGGGCACGATGACCGTGCCGGAGCTGCTGTCCGAGCTGCTGCGGCTCGACGTGCCGGTGGAGCGCGTCGGCCCGCACCGCCGCCTGGAGGACGCGTTCCTGACCCTGATCGGAGGTCCCGCATGACCGAGACCCTGGAACTGGCCGAGGGCTACCGTCCGGGCCGCACCCTCCCGCTGCGGGTCGAGGCGGTACGGCAGTTGCTGCGGCGCCGCACCCTCGTCGCGTTCGGCGTCGTGCTCGGCCTGCCCGTGGTCGTGTGGGCGGCCTTCGCCATCGGCGGCACCCCGCGGGGGCGGAACTCCGGGCCGACGATGATGGACGTCGCCACCGCCTCGGGTGTCAACTTCTCGCTGGCGGTGCTCTTCGTCTCCTCCGGCTTCCTGCTGACGATCCCGGTCGCCCTCTTCTTCGGCGACACGATCGCCTCGGAGGCCAACTGGTCCTCCCTGCGCTACCTGCTGGCCGCTCCGGTGCCCCGCGCCCGGCTGCTCGCCTCCAAGGCGCTGGTCTCCCTCGCCTTCAGCGCCGCCGCCGTGCTGGCGCTGCCCACGGTGGCACTCGGGGTCGGCACTCTCGCCTACGGCTGGGGCGACCTGGAGCTCACCACGGCCGGCTCGCTGCCCCCGGGCACCGCGACGGGCCGGCTCGCGATCGCCGCCCTCTACGTCTTCGTGGGCCAACTGGCCGTCGCGGGCTTCGCCTTCTGGCTCTCCACGCTCACCGACGCGCCGCTGGGGGCGGTCGGCGGGGCCGTGGGCGTCGCGATCCTCTCCAACATCCTGGACGCGATCACGGCGCTGGGCTCGCTGCGGGACGTCCTGCCGACGCACTGGCAGTACGCCTGGATCGACGCGCTGCAGCCCCGGCTGGAATGGTCGGGCATACTCAAGGGCACGTCGGTGTCGCTGTCCTTCGCGGTGGTGTTCTTCGCCCTGGCCTTCCGCGGCTTCCGCGGGAAGGACATCGTCTCCTGAGGGGAGGTGGCGGATGGAGGAGCCGGGATACAGCGTGCTGCTGACCGGTGCCGGGGACGCGGACCGGAAGCTGGACGTCGTGCGGGCGCTCCGTTCCGTGACGGGGCTGAGCGCCTGGCGGAGCAGGCAACTCCTGGACTCCGTACCGCTCGTGGTCGTCAAGGGCACCTGGCTGGAGGCGGCGGAGGACGCCGCGCGGCTGCTCGGGGCGGCCGGGGCCGGTGTCCGGGTGCGCTGCACGTGGAGCGGGTGCGTCTTCGCCCCCGGATCCGGTCCCGGTGCCGAGCAGCCCTGCACGCCTCCCGACTGGTCGGCGGAGGGCTGCCCGCCGGCCCGCCGTGCCTTCCGCCGCTGAGCCGTCAGGCCGGGCTGCCCACCGCCCCGACGGGCGGCGCCGGCACGTCCGCGGACGGATCGGTGGACGGATCGGTGGATGGGTCGGTGGATGGATCGGCGCCCCAGGCCGCGGCGCACAGGGCGCGCGAGAGTTCGTCGGTGTAGACGGCGGCGGCGAGCCAGGCGAGCGCGAAGCGGTCGGTGTCGGCGGACAGGAGGCGGCCGAAGGGGTCGCGGCCCCGGTCGGCCGCGGCGCGGTGGAGGTCGTCGACCAGGTCCGCGGCGGTCGGGAGGGCGGTGCGGCGCAGGCGGCGGGCGTCGTGGGCGGAGTCCGTGGGCAGGGCGAGGACCCGGCGGCCGCCGGAGACGGCCTGGTGGACGCGGCGGAGCAGCAGGTGGACCGGGGCCTCGTCGGGCGCGGCGGGCGGGAGCGGGGGGACCGCCGGAACGGCGGCGGGGAGGTCCGCGCGCTGCAGGCGGTCGAGGCCGGTGTCGACGCGGGCGTCGGGATCGGCCGGGTGGCTGGTGGCCAGCAGCAGCGCGCGGGGGTGCGGGGCCGGGTCGAGCCGGGCGACGACGCGCAGCCGGGTGCCGGGCGCGCCCGCGAGCAGCCGCAGGTTGTCACGGTGGGGCAGCGCGGGGTGGTCGTGCGCGGCGGTGAGCCGCAGCGTCAGGTGCTCGCACCGGGCGAGCAGGCAGTCGCCGCCGGCCTCGCGGACGGTGCCGGTGATGGTGACGTCGAGGAAGAGCAGGCCGTCGCCGGTGCCCAGGGCCCGCACGGCCTGCTCGGCGACGGGCACCCGCCAGAGGCGGTCCAGCGGCTCGGCCGTCCAGGTGGCGCCGGAGGCCCGTACGGCGCGGACGGCGGCGCCCGCGCCGAGCCGGCCGGTGGGCGAGACCGTCGCACCGGACACGGCCAGTCCCGCGCGGGAGAGTTCGCGGTGGGTGAGGGCGGTGTCGCCGATGCGCACGGCCCGGTCGGCGGCGCCGGTGGCGCGGCCGGGTCCGCCGGGGGCGACGTCGGAGACGGTGTAGAGGCGGCCGTCGGCATCGGCTGTCCAGGTGACGGCGCCCGCGTAGCCGCTCGCGGTGAGGACGGGCTCGGAGAACAGCCCGTACAGCCGCAGCGAGCCGTCCGGGGTGTACGGCCGGCGGGCGGTACCGCGCACGGCGGCCAGTTCGGGGCCCGTCGCGCGGGGGACGCGGTGCGCGGTGCCGAGGAGTTCGCGGAGCGCGGCGACCAGGTCGGCGAGGCGGTGCCCGGCGTCGGCGGCGCGGGCGGCGCGCAGCCGGGTGACGACGGAGACCGCCGCGGCGGCCGCGCGGGGCAGCCCGGCCAGCCGGGCGGTGTGCGCCGCCCTGAGCAGTTCGGCCTGGACGACGGCGCCGGAGCCGTCGATGCCCGCGTCGAGGGCGGCGGCGCCCGCGGCGCGCAGGGCCTCGGCGGCGGCCCGCTGCTCCGGGGTGGCGGTCTCGGGTTCGGCGGCGGGCGCCCCTTCCGCGGCGGCCTCCGGCGGGGCCGACCCGGCCGCCGGCCCGGGGGCCTCGGCGACGGGTGCGGCCGATGCGGCGGCGGCGCGGTGCAGGCAGTCGGGCGCGAGCAGGCAGCCGCAGCGGATGTCCTCGGCCCGGGTCACCGCACCGCCGGGGGCGAGGAGTTCGAGATCGGTGTCGTCGTCGACGGCGATCCGCACGGTGTCGCCGTCCTCGACGACCGGGCGTCCCACGAGCTTGGCCACGCCGGCGTCGAGGCGCTTGCGCAGCCGCGGCGACAGCGCCTCGACGAGTTCCGCTGTCACCGCCGGGGCGACCGGTGGGAGTTGCTCATTCATGCGATCTTCTCCCCTGTCCAACGGGCGAGTTCGAGACGGTTGAGGGCGGCGACCGGCATGCCCACGGCGACGAAGCGGCCGCCGGGGGCGAGCGGTTCGACGGCGGCGTCGGGACATCTGCGGCCGCTCACAGCCGGAACGGCCCTCGGGAAGTGCCGATTCATGCGATCTTCTCCCCTACCCATCGGGCGAGTTCGAGAGGGCTGAGGGCGGCGACCGGCATGCCCGCGGCAACGAAGCGGCCGCCGGGGGCGAGCGGTTCGAGGCCGGCGTCGGGACATCTGCGGCCGCTCACAGCCGGAACGGCCCTCGGGAAGTGCCGATTCATGCGATCTTCTCCCCTACCCATCGGGCGAGTTCGA
>NZ_JBHYMQ010000005.1:176064-245657 GCF_042742985.1 Streptomyces sp. NPDC058864
AGAGGGCTGAGGGCGGCGACCGGCATGCCCGCGGCGACGAGCTGCCCGGCGACGCCGGTGGAGTAGCGGGGGCGCCCGGCGTCGTCGAGGCTGGCGCAGCCCAGCACGTGGCAGCCGGCCCCGACGAGGGCGCGCACCTCGGCCAGGAGGCCGCCGAGCGGATACCCCTCCTCGAAGTCGCTGACGACCACGACGAGGGTGCGCGAGGGCACGGTCACCAGTTCACGGGCGTGCCGCAGCCCGGCGGCGATGTGGGTGCCGCCACCGACGCTCACCTCCAGGAGGAGGGAGAGCGGGTCCGCCACGTGGTCGGTGAGGTCGATGACCTCGGTGGAGAACGCCAGGAAGTGGGTGGAGAGGGTGGGCACCCCGGCCAGGACGGAGGCGGTGAGCGCGGCCCAGATCGTGGAGGCCTCCATGGACCCCGACACGTCGGTCACCAGGATCAGCCGCCAGTCGGCGGCGCGTCGGGCCCGGGCGCGGAACACCGGCCGCTCCGGGATCACCTGGACGGTCCCGTCGGGACCGCGGCGCGCGGTGGCCAGGTTGGCGCGCAGCGTACGGGCCAGGTCCAGGCCGCCGCCGGGGCGCCGGCTGGGCCGCGGGAGGACGGTGCCGTGCAGCGCGGGACGCAGCCGCGTGGCGAGCCGGCGGGTGAGGGCCTCGACCAGGCGCCGTACGAGCGGGCGCAGTGCGGCCAGCCGGGCCTCCGGCAGCCCGCCCGCGTGCCGCAGGACGGTGCGCAGAAGGTCGACGGAAGGGCGCACGCTGTCGGGGTCGAGTTCGGCGACCGCGTCCTTGCGGCCGGATGCGGCGGCGGCCGCCAGCACCTCCTCGCGGATGCCGGGACCGAACAGCGCTGCCAGTTCCTCGGACCATTCGCGCACCCCGGGGTAGGGCGCCTCGCGGCCACCGCGGTCGCCGCCGGCCGTGCCGTGCCCGCCGAGGTCGCCGCGGCTGCCCTCGCCCCGGCCGTTGCCGTACAGCTCGTCCAGTGCGGTGGCCAGGGCGGCGGCCGACGGCGGCAACCGGTCGCCGCGACGGCCCAGTACGAGGCGCCACCGGTCGGCGGGCGCGAGGGTGCGGGCCGCCACGGCGGGGGCCCCGCCCGGTCCACCGGAGACGGTGGCGGGCCGCCGCGTGCCCGGCGACGCCGCTTCGGCGGCCCGCTCGGGCGCGGTACCCGAGGCACTGCCGACGGACGTGGCCGGCCCCGCGTGCGTACCCTCGCCGCGAACGGCCGCAACGGCCGCATTGGAAGTGGTGGTCCCGTCCGGTACGCCCGGCGCCGCCGGGTCACCGGCCCCGGCCCGGAAAGCCGTCGCCGCCGGGCCGGTCGGGCCCGCAACACCGTTGGGCGTCGCGCCTGCGGTCCCGCCCTCGCGGGTGGCCGCGTCCGCGGCCGGGCCCGCGACTCCATCAACCACTGCACCCGCGCGTCCGCTCTCGCGGACGACCGCCTGGGCGGCCCGTGAGGGTGCCCCCACCGTGCGGGGCGAGCGCAGGCCGAGTCGGTCCAGGGCCGCGCGGGCGGCGAGGTCGGCGCGGGTCCAGGTGGCGAGCGCGACGGGGTCGACGCCCGCGGTGTCGGCGATGCCGTCGGCGTCCAGGCGTTCCTCGACGGCGGCCAGCAGACGGTCGCGGGCGGCCGGGCTGAGGGTGTCGAAACCGCCGCGCAGGGCCGGGAGCCGGGACAGGAATGCCTGGTCGGGCAGGTCGCGGACGCGGTCGAGCAGGGGTTCCAGCGCGGGGACGGCCGCCTCCAGCAGCGGGCCGGCCGCGGTCAGCAGTCCGGTCAGCCGGGCGGTGAGGGCCGCGCGGGAGTCGGGGTCGCCCGCCGCGTCGACCCAGGAGGCGACGCGGGCGCCGAGGGTCTCGGCCGCCTCGTGGCCGAGGAGGACGCGGACGGCGCCCGCCGCGCCGCGCATCAGCGGGGAGCCGTCCGCGGCGAGCCGCGCGAGGGCGTCGGTGAGCCGTACCCCGCCCAGGAGGTCGGCGCGGTGGGCGAGTTCGAGCAGCGCGTGCGCGTCGGCGGGGTCCTCGGATCCGGTGAGGCCGTCCACTTGGCGGACCGCCGCCGCGGTCAGCAGGCCGGCGACGGCGGTGGCGCGGGCGGCGCGGGCCCCGTCGGCGCCGAGCCCGGCGATGTGCCCGGCCCGGACGCGGTCCAGCAGGGCGAGTCCCGCGAGGAGTTCGGGAAGGGTGCCGGAGGCGGGGAGCACGTCGCCGGTCTCGGCGAGGCGTTCCCCGGCGAGTGCGGGCAGCCCGCACTCCGCGGCCCGGGCCAGTCCGGCGAGGGTCTGCGCCGCGGTGGGGCCGCCTTCGTCCGTCTCCTGGCGGCGGCGTTCGCGCAGCACGCCCTCTGCGGCCTGGGCGGCTGTGACGCCGCGGATCCCGGCGGCGGTGAGCATGGCCGCGGTGGCGGGTGTCCAGCGGACCTCCCAGCGGGTGGTGAGGCCCTCGGTGCCGGCCGCTGCCGTGACGTCCTTGGGCTCGGCGTACGGCACTGCGCACACCGTCAGTCTGCGCAGCAGGAGTTCGCGTCGGCGGTCGAGGTCGGAGCGGAGCGGATCCAGGCGCAGGTCCCGGGTCTCGGTCGGGGCGGCGGCGTCCGGGCCGGGGACGGGCAGGCCCAGCGCGGCCAGTTCCGCCTCGACGGCGGGGGCGAGTCCGCTGCGCGGCGCGCCGGGCGCGGGGCGGCCGCCGCGGGTGCCGACCAGCACGCGTTCCATGGCCCGCGCCACGGCCCGTCCGCGCCCGTACGGCTCCCCCTGGGTCAGCACCGTCTGCACCGCTTCGACGAGCTCTCCCCGGCCGGCCGCCGGCAGCCCTCGGAGCCGGGCGAGGTCACCGGCGAGCCGGCTGATCTCGCGCGCGTCGGCGGGGCCCGACGGGTGGCCTTGGGCGCGCAGTTCGGCGCAGATGCGGACGGCGGCGCGGGTGAGCACCTCGTCGAGGGCGGCGGGGTCGCCGGCCGCCTCCAGCACCAGGTGCTGCCACTCGGGGTCGCGGATGCCCGCCGGATAGCCGGAGCGCTCGTCCAGCAGCGGGTACGCGTAGGGGATCAGGGAGGTCGTCCAGGGCGCGCCGCCCTCAGGTGCGGGCGGTGTGTCCGGGCCTTCGCCGGGGGCGGTGCCCTCCGGCCACAGGCCGGCCGGGACCAGGGCCGGCGCGTGGAAGGCGCCGACGACGACCGCGGCGCGGCGGCCGTCCGCGGTGGCCTCGGCGATGCGGGCCCGCATCCAGCGCTCCCGGCGCAGGTCGAGCCCGGGGACGCCGGCGCCCCCGGCGGCGTCCTGGCGCAGCGCCCAGCCCGTCAGGAGGGCGGCGCGGCGCAGGGCTTCGGGCGGTGAGCCCGGGGCGGTGGCCTCGACGAGGCGGTCCCACAGGTCGTCTCCGGGGCGGCCGGTGACGCGGGCGCGCAGCGCGGCGTGGAGTCCGGGCCCGGAGTCCGCCGCCGTGGCCGTGGTGCGTCCGGTGTGCCAGGCACGGTCGGCGAGCGGCAGGTCGCAGGCGACGACGGGGACGCCGCTCCGTGCGGCCCAGCGGACGGCGGCGAGTTCGGGCGAGAAGTCGGCGAAGGGGTAGAAGGCGGGGCCGCCGCTCCCGTCGCCGGGTGCGGCGGCGAGGGCGACGGGGGCCCGGGTGTCCTCGTGGGCGAGCCAGGGCAGCCACTCCTGCATCTCGCCGGGGAGTTCGACGAGCAGCACGTCGGGCTCGGCCCCGTCGAGCAGGGCGGGCAGCGCGCCCGCCAGCGACGGGGCGTGGTGCCGTACGCCGACGAGGTAGGGCGCCGACGGGTCGGTGAGGACCTCGGCGGCCTCGTCCGGGGTGAGGGACACGGCTCAGCCTTCCAGGACGGCGCGCAGTTCCCACAGGGTGCGCCAGGTCGGGGAGCCGTGCTCGGCGCGGCGCCGTACGGGGCCGTCCCAGTAGCCGAGCAGGCGGGCGGCGTCGGCCGGGTCGTCCTTGCGCACGACGCCGAGGAGGTGGCCGGGCAGCAGTCCGAGCACGTCCCGGTCGCCGGGGAAGTACGCGGCGGCCAGGGCGAGCGCGCCGGCGACCGCGACGGCCTCCGCGGTGCTCATCACCGTGGAGGGACGCTCGACCTCCCAGCCCTCGGCGGAGCGGCCCTCGCGCAGGTCGCGGAAGGCGGTGACGAGGGCCTCCAGGACGGCGTCGTCGACCTGGTACGGGGCGCCGGCCCGTTCGACGGCGGCGCGGGACTGGCTGCGCACGAGCGCCGTCTCGGCGTCGAGGTCGCCGATCGGGCCGACGGTCTCGAAGTTGAAGCGCCTCTTGAGGGCGGCGGACATCTCGGAGACGCCCTTGTCGCGGAGGTTGGCGGTGGCGATCAGGTTGAAGCCGGGCGCGGCATGCGCCAGGGCGTCGTCGCCGCCCGCGAGTTCGGGGACGGCGATGCGCCGTTCGGAGAGCAGGGAGACCAGGGAGTCCTGCACTTCGGGCAGGCAGCGGGTCACCTCCTCGACACGGGCGATGGCGCCGCGGGTCATGGCGGTGAGCACGGGTGAGGGGACGAGTGCCTGCCGGCTCGGTCCCTGGGCGAGCAGCAGGGCGTAGTTCCAGCCGTACTTGAGCTGGTCCTCGGTGGTACCCGCGGTGCCCTGGACGACGAGCCCGCTGGTGCCGCAGATCGCTGCCGACAGCAGTTCGGAGAGCATCGACTTGGCGGTGCCGGGCTCGCCGACGAGGAGCAGGCCGCGTTCCCCGGCGAGGGTGACGACGCACCGCTCCACCAGGGCGCGGTCGCCGACGAACTTGCCCTCGACGACGAGACGGCGCGGCACGCCCTCGGGGACCTCGGCGTCGTCGGGCAGGCGCAGGGCCTGTCCGTCGCTGCCCATCACGAAGGTGACGACGGCGCGCGGGGTGAGCCGCCAGGCGGGCGGTCGCGGGCCGGCGTCGTGGGCGGCGAGGAAGGCGAGTTCGGTGGCGTACCGGTCCTCGGGCGGGGTGATCTGCCGCGCGGCGGGGGCGGGGGCGGTGGTGGTCATCGGCGGCGGCCCTTCCGGGTGGCACGGGTGGTGAGTTCTTCGAAGGCGGGGGAGTCGCCGCTGCGGACGCGTTCCCAGGCGCGGGCGAACAGCTCGGGCACGGGCAGCAGCGGCACGACCCGGGCGTGGCCGCGCACGGGGTAGAGGCCTTCCTTCCAGGTCTCCAAGGGGAGGGCGGGGGCCTTGAGGTCGCGCCAGCCGCAGGGCAGGAAGAGGGTGCGGCCGGCCCGGGGGCGCTTGGCCTCGACGACGAGGCCGGTGGCGGCCAGTTCGGCGCGGGCCTTCTTCATGCGGGTGGGCTTCCAGCCCGTCCAGCGGGCGCAGTTGCGGTCCGTGGGGTCGGGCAGGGCGAGCAGCTGGAGGTAGAGGGCGGCGGCGTCCTCGCCCAGGCCGTGTTCCTCGGCGACCTCGGTGACGAGGGCGGGCACGCAGACCGTGGGGTCCTGGGCGTGGCCGGCGGGTGCTGCGGCTTCGCCGCCCGCCGCGAGGGCGCGGGCGAGTTCGCCGCCGAGCACGGCACGCAGCGCCTGGACGCCGCCGCCGCTGTGGACGCCGACGAGCCCCTCGACGAGGCCGAGGACGGGGTCATCGGCCCCGGTCAGCCCGGCCGGGCGGACGAGCACCGTCTCGGTGTCGCTGTACCAGGGGCGGAGCACGAGCGCCTCTCCCACGTGGGTCAGGCCGTGGGCGCCGGCGCCGCCCGCGGCGGGCAGCCCGTACGCCTTGCGGATCTGGGCGGCGGTGGGGCCGCCCTTCTCCGTCCAGGCGATGTCGAGGTCGACCAGCAGACCCGGGTCGGCGATCCTCCGTCGCAGCGCCTCCAGACCCCCGGGGAGGGCGGCGCGCAGCGGATGCCCGTACGGCAGCCCGTAGGCGAGTCCGGCGAGCGCGGCGACGGAGCTGGTGATGTCGTGCCGTCCGGGGATGGCGGAGGGGTCGGCGGGGACGAGGTCGCCGTCCTTGTCGGGGCGCTGCACCGTGGTGCGGCTCAGCCAGGGCGTCAGCGCGGGGTTGAGCACGGCCTCGGCGGACGCGGGGGCCACCCCGGCGAGTTCGGCGGCGATGTCCTCGGGCAGGCGCACGAAGGAGCCGAGGCGTTGGCCCCAGAGGCGGCCCGCGGCGGCCGTGTCGGGGCCATGGGTCCACAGGTCGGCGGGCTCGTCGGGGAGCAGGGACCCGATGAGCGCGGCGCGGTCGTCGTGGGCGACCGACTCCAGCAAGCCGTCGCCGAAGTCCTTCTGGCGTGGCTTGAGTTCCATGAGGGCCAGCGCCTCGGCGGCCGGCTCCTCCGGGCGCCCGGCCAGGAGGAGGGTCGCCTGGACGGGGCCCAGGCCGCCGCGGGTGGCCGCGACGAGCGCGGCGGGGGCGTCGGCATGCCAGGGCGCGGGGCCCTTGTCGCGGATGAGGCGGGTGACGGCGGCGAGCCGCTCGGCCGGGAAGACCGGGGAGCGGTCCGTCTCGTCCTCCAGGGTGAAGTGGGCGACGGCGCCGAACGCCCCGGTGGGGTCGTGGTCGAGGGCGAGCCAGTGCACGCGGTCGCGATCGCTGTCGATGTTCTGGCAGCCGAGGATCACGACGGTGCGTCCGTCCTTGCGCAGGACCTGGCCGGCGCGCTGCTCCTTCCCGTGCTTCTCACCGAGCGCGATCTCGCGGAGGCCGCTCCCGGGCACCGCCAGCGGGCCCTCGGTGATCGCTTCGAAGAGCAGCAGGAGCGCCTCGCGTGCGGCCGTTGCGAGGGCGGGCGACGCGGCCCGGAAGGCGAGCGGCCGCAGTACGGACAGGACGGACGGCCACACCATGCCGATGCCGGGGACGGTGTGCGTGTCGCTGTGCCATCCGCCGCCCGCGGCACCCAGTGCGGCCGACTCCGGCAGCGGCTTGCCGTCGGCCTCCTTGCCGGACAGGACGTGGTTGACCGCCCGGATCTGCTGCAGCGCGCTCCACTGGGGGGTGCCGCTCCACCAGTGGCCGCGCTGAGCGGCGATGCCGTCCAGGGCGGAGCGCAGGGTGCCGTCGTCGCCGTGCAGGGGCTTGTGGTCGGCGAACATGTCCTCTGCGCGCCGCAGTGCCTGCCGCGGCTTGTCGGCGGACGGGTCGACGAAGGAGGCGACGGACCCGGCGTGCCGCAGCGTGCCCCTGACGAGGGCGGTGACGCCGATGAGCAGCCGCTCGTCGGTGAGGGCCGGCAGGGCGGCGGCGACGGCGGTCCGCGCGACGGCCTCCGCGGACGGGCCCGTGTACTTCTCGGTGCGGCTGACCTCGGCCTGGTGTTCCGCCAGGGCGTGGGCGGTGACGCGCATCAGCTCGGCGGCCTGCTCGTCGGTGAGGGCGCGCAGCACCGCCGAGGCGCCCTCGTCACGGGGGCGCAGGGCGTGCCAGTACGCGAGCGGCGGCACGTAGCGGGTGCCGGCGGCGAACTCGCCGCCCTGCTCGGTGAGCGCCACACCGCCCAGTTCGTCGTCGCAGGTGACGTCGCCCGCCGCGTACAGCGACACCGTCTGTCCGGCGAGGGTGGCCACGGGCTCGGCCCCGCCGGGCAGCCGCAGAGCACCCAGGGGAACGCGGTGGGTCCACTTCGGCTGTCCGGAGCGGAACGTCACGGTGCGGCCGTCGGGCGTGCCGGCGACGGCACGGGACTCGCCGCCCTCGCCCTCGACGCGGACCCACCGCCCCAGGACGGTGCCGTCGGTACCGAAGGGGCTCTGTTCGAGCCCGGGTTGCAGCGGCAGGACCTCGCAGTGCTCCTGCCGGAGCCGCGTGCCGTCGAGGATGCCGGAGCGGAGGAAGGCGGGCAGTGAGGCACGGCCGTGGGTGCCGGTGGCCGGGTCGTACTCCAACCACACGTCCTGACCGCCCTGCTTGCCCTGGCGCCAGAGCGCGGTGCCGTCGCCGAGGACGGGGCGGCCGGGCGGCAGCACGGTGTCACCGGCGTGCAGGGTGCGGCCGCCGGTGGCGCGTCCGCCGCCGGGCAGCGGGATCGACGGGGCGGCGACGTGGCCGTGCCACCAGTACGGGAGCTCTTCACCGCCGAGGGTGAACACCTCGGAGGGCCGTGCGGACCAGTAGCCGAGCTGCTTGTCGTCCTGCCGCCACATGACGAGCAGTTCGCCGTCGGCCCAGCGGTAGTGCGGGCGGCTCCAGCGGTCGAGTTCGACGGGGATGCGCAGGTCGTGGTCGAGCAGCACCTTGTCGGGCCCGACGACGACGACCTTGTCCCCGCGGCTGAGGATCAGTGCGGGCCAGGCCTCGGCGGCGGCCAGGTCGTGGCCCTTCTTCTTGGTGACCGCGGCGTCGAGCAGGCGCAGGCCCTCGTCGAGGGCGGGCCAGCCCAGTTCGTCGAGGATGCCCTCGCGGAGGGTGCGTCCGAGCAGCGGCGCGAGTTCGTGCCCGGCGACGCGGGCCACGGCCTGCGGGTTGACCTCGGCCGCGACGGAGCGGAAGGGACGCAGCCTGCGGATGGCGGTGCGGGCGGCGGGCAGGCCGGCGGCACGGGTGAACTGCCCGGCGGCCTCGTCCAGCCATGCGCGCAGGACCTCGCCGAGCACACGGTGCGCGGCCAGGGGCGCCAGCACGCCGGACAGTCCGTGGTCCTCGCCGAGGCTGCCGACGGCCTTGTACAGCAGGCGGCGCAGGCGCGGGTCGGCGCCGGTGGCGACGAGGTCGCGGCGGGCGGGGTCGGCGGTCTCCAGCCAGCGGCGCAGCGGCAGGTGGACGGTGACGTCCTCGGCGGGAACGGTCAGCGGCACTCTCTCGGCGGCGCACAGGTCGAGCAGGTCGAGTTCGGCGCCGTGGTGCCAGCGGCCCGTGAAGAGGTCGACGGGCCTGCCGTCGGCCCGCAGCCGGGGCGCCATGCGGGTGACGAGGTCGAGGGTGGCCGCGGAGCGTTCGGGGGCGCCGGAGCCGTGCTTGCGGTGGCTCGCCCAGCGGCTGAGCCAGTCCGCCGCGTCGACGGCCCGCGAAGCCTCCCCCGCCTCGCCGGTGAGCAGGGTGTCGGCGCCGGCCTCGACGAGCAGGGCGAGCCAGAACTCGTCGCCTTCGGCGTCGCGCCCGAGCCCGGCCGGCATGATCTCCAGGAGCCTTGCCCGGACGGCCGGTTCGCGCTCGGAGAGGACGACGAGGGTGGCGCGGTAGGCGGTCCAGAAGGAGGCCGGCGCGCGGACGACGGCGGGCGAGGCGACGAGGTCGGCGACGAGGGCGCACTCCTCGGTGACCCGGTTCAGGCCGGCCGCCTTGATCAGGCTCCTGGCGTCCTGCGGCAGGGAGGCGTACGGGGGCATCCCGGCGGCACAGCGTTCCACGGTCAGCTGACGGAACTGCCGCCAGGCCTCGGCCGGGTCCAGGCGCCGCGCCAGGTCCTTGACGTGCTCCTTGAGGGCCTTGACGGTGAGCGCGCCGGCGAAGGCGAACTCCAGGAAGACGGCGCGCTGCCGGTCCTCGTCGACGGCGAGGCCGTGGACGCGCTCGGCGGCGCGGGCCTTGCCGAAGAAGGCGGCGGCGTACGTGGTGTTCTCGTGCTGGAGGAAGACGCGGGCGGCCTGCTCGTGGAAGGTGGGCAGGAAGTGCGGTACGGCGCGGCCCAGGCGTTCGGCGAGCGCGTCGAAGCCGTCCTTGGCGGCGCCGGCACGGGACTTGGCCATCCGGGCGAGCCGTTCGACGTCCTTGACGAGGGCGAGCGCGTGGTGGCCGTTGGCCGGGTCGTTGACCAGGGCCCAGGCGGGGAACCCGAGGGTCTCCCGGCGGACCTGGCCGACCTCGGGGGCCTCGTCCTCACGGGTCAGGCCGAGGAAGTCCAGGGCGAGGTCCTCGGCCTCGCCGAGGGTGCCGGGCACGAGCCGGACGACGCGCCGGTCGTCCAGCACGGGGTGGGTGTAGGTGCGGACGGTGAGCGTGTCGGCGTCCTCGCGGGCCGTGGTGCCGGGCGGCAGGACGGCGCCGGCGTCGAGCAGCGCGGCCGTGGTGGTGGGGTCGTACGTGGTCATGCCGCCTGCTCCTCGTCCTCGATGTCGCGTCCCGCGTAGAGCGCGGCCGCCATGCGCATACCCTCCGACCAGGCCACGGGACCGACCTGCCCGAGCGTCAGGGCCTTCCCCGCGGTGTCGGTCCAGGACAGGGGCCCGGTCTCGGTCTCGCTCCAGCCGTCGTAGTCGCCGATCCAGATGCGTGCCTCGACGGCGCGGCCGTCCTCCAGCACGGGGCAGACGGAGTGCCCGCCGCGCACGCGGTAGCCGAGGGAGGTGGCGCGGCCGTGCAGGAAGCGCAGTTCCTTGAAGGTGCCGCCCGCGTACTCCTCGACGAGCGTGCCTTCGGGGTCGAGTCCGGCGGGTCGCTGCCACACCTCGCGGAAGAGCTGCTGCGCCTTCTGCTCCACCCCCAGTTCGACGGCGAACTCCCGCAGGTCCTCCAGGTCGTCGAGGAGGACGGGGTGCGGGATGCGGACCATGTCCGGGGCGATGCGCACGGTGTCGCCGTCGAGGTCGACCAGGCCGAGGCCGCGCCCGGTGTCGGCGTCCCGCAGAAAACCGGCGGCCTGTCCGTCCTCCCCGGTGACGACGAGGTCGCGCAGGGCCGCCCGCCAGGCGGGGTCGGGCCACACCCGGCCGATCACGGCGAGGGGCACGGGCAGCGAACGCACCATCCAGCGCTCGACGTCGGCCAGGCACTGGCGTTCGTGCCGTTCCAGCCACTCGGTGAGCTGCCGAAGCCCCGTGACCGCCGGGTCGTCCGCCAGCTTGGCGGGCACCGACTTCAGCCGGCGGCCCGCCGCGTTGCGGCACACGACCTTCCCTTCGTCGAGGGCGACTTCGTAGTCGCCCACCGAGACCCACCCCATGCGTGCCTCCCTGCAACGCCGTGATCAAGTGACCGGAACACTAGGCGAGGCCACTGACAACGCCCCCGTCACCCTGTTGACGACGCGACCGGCCGGAACCGGAACGCCCGGATGCGGGGGCCTGACGGGCCGCCGCCGGGGACGGGCCTACACTCCGCACCGTGAGGACCGTGACTGCTGCCGTCGTGAGGGACCTGGCGCCGACGGGCGTCCTGCGGGCGTCGATCAACCTGGGCAACCCGGTGCTGGCGCAGGGCACCGAACGGTCGCCCGGCGGTGTCACCGTCGACATCGCACGCGAGGTGGGCGCCCGGCTGGAAGTGCCGGTGGAGCTGGTGTGCTTCGACGCGGCGCGCAAGTCGTTCGAGGCCATGGCGTCGGGCCGGGCCGACATCTGCTTCCTGGCCGTCGAGCCCGCCCGCGAGGCGGAGGTGGCCTTCACCGCGCCGTACGTGCTCATCGAGGGCGTGTTCGCCGTGCCCCGCGACTCGGGCCTCAGCACGCCGGACGAGGTGGACCGCGCGGGTGTCAGGATCGGTGTGAAGCGCGGCTCCGCCTACGACCTCTACCTGTCGCGCACGCTGCGTCACGCGGCCGTCGTCCGCGGGGACGAGGGCGTGGACGTCTTCCGCGCGGAGGGCCTGGAGGTCGCGGCCGGGATCGGGCAGCCGATGGCCGAGTACGTCGCACGGCACCCCGGTCTCCGGCTCGTCGAGGGCGCGTTCATGCAGATCCGGCAGGCCGTGGGCACGACGGTGACCAGGCAGCCGGAGTCCGTCGCCTTCCTCCGGGAGGTCGTCGAGGAGCTGAAGGCGGACGGATTCGTCGCCCGGGCCCTGCACCGGGCCGGGCAGTCGCAGTCGCTCGCCGCCCCGCCCGCCTGACCGCCCCCTTCGCCGCCCCGCCCGCCTGACCGCCCCCTTCGGCGCCACCCGTCCCGTACGTCACCGAAAGCCCCGCGCGGCAGGGGAGTTGACGATTCACCACCCCTGCACGCGCTTGGCGATCTCCGGTTGCGGGGATCTCCATAAGAGCACACAAAAGGGGATGTGACGGGGGGATGTGCCATGGGGACGGTCTTCGCCGCGCCAACGGCCGCCGGGGACGGCGGCCCGTGGCCTCAGGGGTTCTGGGAGCAGTCCGGGGGCACCGCGGTGTGGGTGCTGGGAATCTTCGCGGTCGCCGTGTTCATCGGCCTGGTACGGCTGGGTTCGGGGCTCCTGCGGCGCCATCGCGGCAACCGGCTGCTGCCCGTGGTGGTGTGCGAGGACCGCGGTCTGCTCGGCGGCCACGGCAACGGCCACCGCGGCAACGGCGGCGGGCCGGGCGGCCCCGACCACGAGTCGGCGGCCACCGCCGAGCTGGCCGCGTACATCACGGAGCACATGGCCGCGGACGCGCTCGGCCCGAACGTCCTCACCCCCGGCAGCGGGACGACGATCGGGCCCGACCCGGCGCCCGAGACCGCCTCCTCCCCGCACGGCTGGGTGGACGTGATGAAGCGGCTCGCGTTCTTCCGTCCCCGGGCGTACCACGTGATGCTGCACCGCCTGTCGACGGGTGACCAGCCGGCCCGTTTCTCGGTGCGGATCCTGTACATGCCCAAGAACACGGTGGTGGCGGCGACGATCATGGAGGGCCGCGCGCCGGGGGCGGGCGCCACCGACCGGGACAGGCGGGACGCCGACCGGGAGCTGTACGAGCGCATCGCCTGCTACTGCACCGTCAAGATCCTCGCCGACCCCCGCTCGCAGGACCGCATCCCCCGCTGGGAGAGCTGGGGCGACGACCCCGACGCGTACCGTCTCTACCGCATGGGCACCAAGGCGCAGGAGGACGCGCTGGCCGCCAACAAGCGCCGGGACGTCGGCGCCGAACGGGCCGGGCACGAACGGGCCCTGAGGCACTTCGAGGAGGCGGCGGCGCTGGTGCCGGGGAACCTCACGGTCCGGCTGCACCAGGCGGGAGTCCTTGAGCTGATGGGCCAGTTCCCCGGGGTCGCCGACCCCGGGGACTACATCCGGCAGGCCGTCGAGATCTACACGTACTGCGTCCAGCTGTGGCCCGAGCACATCGAGACGGCCTACCGGCTCTCCATCGCCCGCGCCGAGGAGAGCCGCTACCCGGCGCAGCAGGCGGAGCGGGCGAGCCGCCGCGAGCCCGGTTCGCGGGAGCACCTGGAGCTGCTGCTCGGGCGTCTGTCACGGCGTGCCATCGTGCGGCGGTACGCCCGCACCCTGCTCCCCGGCCGCCGCAACCTCGGGGAGCGCCGTTACTGGCGGCAGTGGTGGGCCATGGAGCGGCCCCGTCCGTCCCTGCGCACCCGCCGCCGTTCCTTCCGCGGGGCGGTGCGGATCGCCAGCGCCGCCGAGGTGCTGCGCGCGAACGACTCGCCCCGTCCCGAGGAACTGCGCACGGCGTTCCGGAACGTGGCGAGGGAGGTCACCGGGGGCTGGGCGCGCTGGGGCCGGCTGTGGGGCGGCCCGGACTGGGGGCTGCGCCGGCTGCTCTACGCCGACCACCGCGCCGGCGCCGACCACGTGGGCGGCGCCACCCACAGCCAGGCGGGCATCGCCGGTTCCGCGCCCCGGCACCGCGGCTCCAACCGGGCCGCCGCCGGATACCTGGTCAACTACAACGCGGCGTGCTTCCTCAGTCTGGCGCTCGCCGCGCGGCCCCCGGCCGGGTCCGCCGCCTGGACGGACGACGAATGGCGCGAGGACTGCGCCCGGGCGGCCGTCGTCCAGCTCAACACCAGCCTGCGGGTGACCCGCAGCCAGTTCTCCGCGGCGTGGGCGGAGCGCGACACCGATCTGCGTCCGCTGTTCACCGGCCGTCTGGGCGGCGGCCCGGTGGCGGCCTGGGGCGAGATCGGGCGCAACTGGGCCCGGTTCACGGGCATCGACGTCACCGAGGAGGCGGCGGCTGCCCACCCGTGAGGCACCCGGTGCCGCGCGGAACGCGGGGCGGCGTCCTCCTCCGGCGCCGTCGGAGTCGTTAAGGTGGTGGCATGTTGGCTGTGTTGGTCAACGGACTGCCCGGCGCCGGGAAGACGACCCTCGCCCGGATGCTCGCCCGCGAACTGGAGCTCCCGCTGTTCAGCAAGGACTCCGTGAAGGAGACCCTGGCCGACGCGCTGGGCGCGCTGCGTCCGGCGGGCGGCGGCACGCGGGAGTGGAGCCGCTGCCTGGGGGCCGCGGCGGGCGAGACGTTGTGGACGCTGCTGGCGGACGCACCCGTCGGAGCGGTGCTGGAGAGCCCCTGGCTTGCGCACATGCGGCCGGTGGTGGCCGCGGGCCTGGCCCGGGCGGGCGCGTCCGAGGTGCACGAGGTGTGGTGCGCCGTGCCGCCGGACACCGCGCGCCGCAGGTTCCGGGACCGGGCGGCGGCGCGGCACCCGGTGCACACGGAGGGAGCGCGTTTCCCCGAGGAGGAGTGGCGGTTCTGGACCGAGATGGCCGAACCGCTGGGCCTGGGCAGTGTGCACCGGGTGGACACCACGCGCCCGGTGGACGTCGTGGCGCTCGCCCTGCGGATCGCGGGCGGCCCGTTCCCGGCCGAGTGACGTCCGGCGGGGTGCGCGCGAAGTGCTTGTCCGGCTCCCGCCCGGCCCCTAGCGTGAGGTCCCGTCGGCGCCGGCGGCGGCGCGGGAGGGGGACCCCGGGGGTGGAGCGGACGTCGGACGGCATCCGCGCGGCCGCTCGCGCGGGGTCGCGCCGGCCCGTGAACGGCCGCGGGAGAACGGCGGGCGGCACGTCGCCGCTCACCGCCGCCCCTCCACGACGTACGTCCGGGGAACGCCGCGGCGGCCGCGGCTCCGCGCGCGCCGGCGGCACACCGCAGGGAACGGCAGACCGGCATCGAGGGCCGACCGAGGAGTCGTATGAGCATGCCCGCGCACCCGTCCGGCTCCCCGGCCGCCGGGCCGCACCTCCCCTACTACGAGGACTTCTCCCCCGGCCACGGCGCCCTGCCGCCCCGGGCCTGGGTGCCGGCCTCCGACGCGGCCCGGACGAGCCTGAACGGCCTGTGGTGGTTCCGGCTCTCGCCGACCGCCACGGCCGAGGACACCGCCTTCGCCCGGCCGGACTTCGACGCCTCGCGCTGGGACATCCTCGCCGTGCCGGGCCACTGGGTGCTGGGGGGCCACGGCACGCCCGCCTACACCAACGTCCGCTACCCGTTCCCCGTCGACCCGCCGCGGGTACCGACGGAGAACCCGACCGGCGACCACCGGCACACCTTCGCGCTGCCGGACGACTGGCCCGCCGGCGGAGAGACGGTGCTGCGCTTCGAGGGCATCGACTCCTGTGCCCGGATCTGGCTCAACGGCCGTGAGGTGGGGGTCTTCAAGGGGAGCAGGCTGCCCGCCGAGTACCCGGTGGGGCACCTGCTGCGGCCGAGGGGGAACGTGCTCGCGGTCCGCGTCCACCAGTGGTCGTCCGCCAGCTACCTGGAGGACCAGGACATGTGGTGGCTGCCCGGCGTCTTCCGGGACGTCACGCTGCTGCACCGGCCCGCCGGTTGCGTCGCCGACTTCTTCGTGCACGCCGGCTGGGACCACACCAGCGGCGAGGGCACCCTGCGCGTGGACGCACCGTCCGGTGGCCGGGTCACCGTGCCCGAGCTGGGCATCGACATCGCCGTGGGCGAGCCGGTCACCGTGCCCGCCGAGCCGTGGAGCGCCGAGGTGCCGCGGCTGTACGAGGCCGTGCTCACCGGCGCGGGCGAACGCGTTCCGTTCCGCGTCGGCTTCCGCACGGTCGGCGTCGAGGACGGGGTGCTGAAGGTCAACGGCTCCCGGATCCTCTTCCGCGGGGTCAACCGCCACGAGTTCCACCCCGAGCACGGCCGCGCCCTGGGCCTCGGCACCATGCGCGAGGACCTGCTGCTGATGAAGCGTCACAACATCAACGCCGTGCGGACCAGCCACTACCCGCCCCACCCCGCCTTCCTGGACCTGTGCGACGAGCTCGGCCTGTGGGTCGTCGACGAGTGCGACCTGGAGACCCACGGCTTCGCCGAGGACGGCTGGGAGGGCAATCCCGTCGACGACGACCGCTGGACCCCCGCCCTGCTGGACCGCGCCGCACGCATGGTCGAGCGCGACAAGAACCACCCCAGCGTGCTCGTGTGGTCGCTGGGCAACGAGTGCGGCACCGGCCGCGGCCTGACCGCGATGGCCCGGTGGATCCGCGCGCGCGACCCGGACCGCCCCCTCCACTACGAGGGCGACCGCACCTGCGCCGACACGGACCTGTACTCCCGCATGTACGCCCGGCACGCCGAGGTCGAGCGGATCGGCAGACGCGAGGAGGAGCCCCTGGACGATCCCGCGCTCGACGCCAGGCGGCGCGCGATGCCCTTCCTGCTGTGCGAGTACGCGCACGCCATGGGCAACGGACCGGGCGGACTGGCCGAGTACCAGCGGCTGTTCGAGAGCCACGAGCGGTTGCAGGGCGGGTTCGTCTGGGAGTGGATCGACCACGGCATCGCGCGCCGCGCCCCCGACGGCGCGCGCTGGTTCGCCTACGGCGGCGACTTCGGCGAGGAACTGCACGACGGCAACTTCGTCTGCGACGGGCTGCTCTTCCCCGACCGGACGCCCTCGCCCGGCCTGGTCGAGTACAAGAAGGTGATCGAGCCGGTGCGGATCGAGGGCGACCCGGTCACGGGCACGGTCCGCGTCACCAACCGCCATGACGTCGCCGACCTTTCCCACCTGCGCTTCACCTGGTCGTACGAGGTCGACGGGGTGGCCGCGGCGCACGGCGGACTCGAGGTGCCGCCGCTCGCCGCGGGCGGCACGACGGAGCTGAAGCTGCCGGAGCCGGCCCCGGCCGAAGGCGCCGGGGAGGCGTTCTGGCAGGTGCGGGCGGTCCTGGCGCGGGACACCCCGTGGGCGCCTGCCGGTCACGAGGTGGCGTGGGGTCAGTGGCCCGACGCCGACCGCCCGGACGGGTCGCGGGCGGCCCTGCCGCCGGGCGCCCCGGCGGCACCGCGCCGCCCCCGGCACGCGGAGGGCGGCGTGGTGCTGCTGGGACCGGGCACCTTCGACGCGGCCACCGGCGAACTGCGGCTGCTCGACGGCTTCGCCCTCGCCGGCCCCCAACTGGACGTGTGGCGGGCCCCGACGGACAACGACATCGGCGCCCCCTGGCAGTCCGACCCGCGCTTCGGCCTGCTGTGGCGGGAGGCCGGCCTGCACCGGATGCGGCACCGGGTGGACGGCGTCGTCGCCGGGGACGACACGCTCACCGTCACCACCCGGGTCGCCCCCGCCGCCGGTACCCGCGGGCTGCGCACGGTCTACCGCTGGACCGCCGACGGCGACCGGCTGCACCTCGCGGTGGACGTCACCCCCGAGGGGCGGTGGACGCTGCCGCTCCCCCGGCTCGGCGTCCGCCTCGGTCTGTGCGGGACGCTGACCCGGGCCGAGTGGTTCGGCGGCGGCCCCGGCGAGGCCTACCCCGACACGCGGGCCGCGTCCCGCATCGGGCTCCACACGGCGACGGTCGACGCCCTGCAGACCCCGTACGTCCGGCCGCAGGAGAACGGCGCCCGCGCCGACGTGCGCCGGGTGCGGCTGCGCCGGGAGGACGGGACGGGGGTGGCCATCGAGGGGGCCCCGCCCTTCTGGTTCACGGCCCGGCGCTGGACGGCCGAGGAGCTGGACGCCGCCGCGCACACCGGTGACCTGGTGCCCGGGGAGACCCTGTGGGTCAACCTCGACCACGCCCTGCACGGCATCGGCAGCCAGTCCTGCGGGCCCGGGGTGCTGCCCCGCTACCGGCTGGAGGCCACCCCGGCCTCGTTCGGCTTCGCCTTCACCACCCTCGGGGAGGCCCGGTGACCGCGGTCCTGCCGGACGCCCGCACGGGTGCCGTACGCCCGCGCGGATGCCGGACTGTGCGTCGCCCCGACTTCCCGACCGGGCTGCCGCGACCGGCCCTCGCCGCAACGGCCCGGCTCATGCGCGCGGCGGGTGACGGCTGACGGCTGACGGCTGACGGCTGACGGCTGACGGACAGCGCAGGAGGGGCGGGCGCGGCGATGCGCCCGCCCCTCGCCGCTCAGGCCGGGGCGCTGTCCGGCTGCGGGGCGGCCGGCCGAGCGTCGTCGGTGAGGGCGGGCCAGGTGCGCGCGGCGGCCCCGTGCGCGATCGCCCGCCACCAGGGGTCGAGCGGCAGCCCGGCCGCGGGCTCGAAGGGTTCCCCGGGGCGCGGCACGGCGACGCGGGCGCCCACGGCGAGCGCCGCGGTGACGCTGCCCTCCGCGGGCTCCTCCCACGGGTGCGGGGCCAGGTTGAACGTGCCCCAGTGGATGGGGAGCATGACCGCGCCGCGCAGGTCCTGATGGGCGCGGACGCCCTCCTCGGGGGTCATGTGGATGTCCGGCCAGAAGTCGCTGTAGGCGCCGATCTGCACCATGGTGGCGTCGAACGGCCCGTACGCCTCGCCGATCTCCGCGAATCCGGGGAAGTAGCCGGTGTCGCCGCTGTGGTAGACGCGGTGCTCGGGCCCCTCGACGACCCAGGACGCCCACAGGGTGTGCTGGGTGTTGCGGATCGCCCGGCCGCAGAAGTGCCGCGCCGGGGTCGCGGTGAGGGTGAGGCCGGCGACCTGCGTCGACTCGTGCCAGTCCAGTTCCGTCACGCGGTCCGCGGGGACGCCCCAGCGCTCCAGGTGGGCGCCGACGCCCAGCGGCACGACGAAACGGGTGCCGGTGCCGGCCAGCGCCTTGATCGTGGGCATGTCGAGGTGGTCGTAGTGGTCGTGGGAGATGACGATCGCGTCGGCCTCGCCCAGTTCCTTCAGGGGCACCGGCGGCTCGTGGAGGCGCTTGGGGCCGACGAAGGAGAACGGGGAGCACCGCTCGCCCCAGACCGGGTCGAACAGGACCCGGCGCCCGTCGATCTCGGCCCAGACGGTGGAGTGGCCCATCCAGGTGAGCCGCAGGCCCGAGGCGGGCGGGGCGGCCAGGTCGGCGAGGGTCGTGGCGTGCAGCGGGATGTCCCCGGCCGGGGCCCTGCGGATCCGCTCCCCCTTGCGGAAGTACGTCCGGGCGAACCGCAGCATCGATCCGGAGGGCGCCGTACGAGCGCCGACGGGGTTGGTGAACACCCCGTCGGCGAAGTTCGGCGACCTCTGGATGCGCTCCATCCTCTCCCCGTAGGGGTTGTCGCCGAAGGCGGGGATGAGGCTGGAGAGCAGGGAACGCTTCGGACTGGAGCCGGACACGGCACCTCCCGTTGGTCGGCGGTCACGAACGTGCCGTGAGCCGTCCGGCCCCGGCAGAACCAGTATGTACAGCGACAACTCCTACACCGGTCATTCCGGTTCCGCGCCCCTTTGCGGGATCGGCCCGCGGTGGCCCGCCGGCTCCGCGCAGGACCGATGGCACGGCTGTGACCAGGCCGTTCGCCGGTGCGGGAGATCGTGTCCCGCACTTCCGATGGTCTCACCGTCGCGGACCGGGTGCCGCCCGCCCCACCGGGCGCGGGCGGCGGGACAGCGCCGGAGGGGCCTACGCGGGGCGGGGCTGGCCGTACGCGCGCTCGACGTGGAGCTTCAGTACGAGGCGCTTGTCCTCGACCATGGCACGGCGGTAGTCGTCCCAGTCGGGGTGCTCGCCCTGCACGGCCCGGTACAGGTCGATGAGCTCCTCGACGGTCGCGTCGTCGCGCTCGGCCGCGACGGGGGTGAGTTCCGCGGTGCCCTCCGCGACGGTCCAGGCCCAGCGGTCGGGCGTGGTGACGTGGTAGCTCGCCCGGGGGTCGCGGCGCAGGTTGCGGGTCTTGGCCCGGTCGTCGGTGAGGGAGACCCGCAGCACCCTCGTGTCCGGGTCGTAGTGGTGGTTGACGTTGGACATCTGCGGGCGGCCGTCGCGCTTGAGGGTGACGAGCACGCCGCCGTTGAAGTCGGCGAGCAGGCTGAGGAGGTCTTTGTCGCTCATGGCTGCCTCAACGACCGTCCGGGGGCGAGGATTCCACGACCGCCTCCGCCGGGGTCGGCCGCGCCCGGTGGGCCGGTCCGTCGGCCCAGGTGACGGTCGCCTCGTGGCCTCCTGACGGCGACACGCCGATCCGGGCCGCGGCGAGGGCGGACAGCGGTTCCGTGTCGGCGGCGCCGGTGCTGCGTTCGACGGACGGCCTCAGCCGTGCGGCGAACGCCTCCAGGGGCGGATCCGGCCTGGCGGGCAACCGGAAGTCACCGACGACCCGGCCCCACAGCCCGGTCCGCGGGGCGGGGTTGCGATTTGCGATTCCCGCCCCGGTACTGGGGCGGGGGCTCCCGGTCGGCCTCGGGAGGGCGACTCCATGCGACGCCCCCCTTCCTCCACCGGGGACGATGCCGGATCCTCTCAGTCCGCTGCCGACGTCCCGCGACCCAGGTACGTCAGGGGGCCGGGGTCCGGGACGGGGAGCTCGCGGAAGCCCATCCGGTCGTAGAAGGCGCGGGCCGCGGTGTTGGCGGTCACCATGCCGAGGTGGACGGCGCCGACGCCCTGGCCGGCCAGGGCGGAGAACAGACGCCCCATCAGTTCCCTTCCGTACCCGCGTCGCTGGTACCCGGGCAGCAGGTCGATGTGCAGGTGCGCGGGGTACCCGGCGAGTTCGGGCACGATCATGCGCTCGGGACGGTGCAGGAGTTCGGCCATCTCCTCGTCGGGGGTGACCGGGGGCCCGGACGGCTTCGGATGGCGGTGCTCGAGCCGGGGCAGCCACTCGGTGCGGAAGCGACGCACGAAGGCGGCGGTGTCCGCGGTGCCGACGATGTAGCCGACGGCGCGCGTGCCGTCGTCGACGACGAAGGCGAGTTCGGGCTCGAGGTGGGCGTAGGGCCCCGCGAAGTTGTCCGGCAGCAGGTCGTGGTCGGTGTAGAGGTGCCGCGCGTCACCGCCCTCGTGGCCGGTGCGCACGCAGATGTCGTAGACGGCGGCCCGGTCCTCCGGGCGGTACGGGCGGATCACGGCGCGTGGGGTCATGCGGGCATGATGCGCGCCATGGGAGCGCTCCCACAACCCCTGCGACGTACCGCGTTAGGCTGAATCACACGGGGGCCCACAGGCCGAGGGAGGTTGCCATGGCCCCGGCCACCGAGGCACTGGCCGTGTTGCGCGGCCCCTACCGGCTGCACGCCGAGATCACCCCGGGTCCCGGGGCGCCCGCGGTCCTGATGCACGGCTTCCCCGACAGCAGCCTCCTGTACGACCGCCTCCTCCCGCACCTCGCGGGCAGACTGCCGGTCGTGCGCTTCGACTTCCTCGGGTGGGGGCGCTCCGACAAGCCGTCCGGCCACGCCTACACCGTCGCGCAGCAGGTGGAGGACCTCGCCGCCGTCGCCGCAGCCCTCGCGGCGGGCCGCACGGACCGGCGCCTGGTCCTGGTGGCGCACGACGCCTCGGGACCGCCCGCGATCGACTGGGCGCTGGACCACCCCGACCGCGTGGCCCGGCTGGTGCTGCTCAACACCTACTACCACTGGACCCCCGCGCTGCGCCGTCCTCCGGCGATCGCCCTGTACTCCACCCCGCTGCTGCGTTCGGCGGCCCGCGCGGTCGCCAGGCGCCGGCCCGAACTGGACCGCAGGCTCTACACCTGGCAGGTGGGCGGCTTCATCCGCGACCCGGAACTGCGCGAGGCGTACGTGGAGCGGCTCTACGCCCAGTTCCCCGCGGCACGCCCGGCGTTCTGGGGGCTCAACGACGAGCTGCTGCACGCGGTGCTGGGCCGCCGCCGGCGCATCCCGGAGATGCGCGAGTTCCAGCCGCCGGTCCGGGTGGTCTTCGGCACCCGCGACCGCTGGCTCAACACCCGCGTCGCCCGGCAGTTCTCCGTGATCTTCCCGCACAGCGAACTGCGCCTGCTGATGCGCGCCGGGCACTACGTCCAGGTCGACGAACCCGAACGCGTCGCCGACGCCATCACCGCCCCTTAACAGGAGGGAACCGGCCGCGGACCGGGCGGCGCGCGCCGCCCGGTCCTGGGCCCGCCGGGGCGCTCACACGCCGGGGCACTCCTTCCACGCCAGGTGGTAGGTGGTCCTGATGCTGCCGTCCGTGGAGTCCATCGTCATGAAGCTCGTGGTCCGCGACGGGTCCGAACTGCCGGCGCTCACCCGCAGTTCGGTGTTGATGTTGAAGTTGCGCAGTTCACCGCAGGGCGCCCAGACCAGCGCGGCGACGTCGACGCTGTCCGTGGACTGCCAGTTGTCGTCGAGCGCGCCGCGGAAGGTGTGACTGATGGCGTTGGTCTCGGGCGAGCCCTGGAAGTAGTAACTGGCCTTCTGCACGCCGGAGGCACCGCGCTCCAGGTGCGCGAAGCCGCGGTAGTCGGCGGAGGCGATCGCGTAGGTGAAGCCCTGCGGCACGTGCACGTTCAGGTTGAGCTGGCAGTTCTTGCGGAAGTCGGTGGGCTTGGAGCCCACGCCCACCTGCGCGACGTAGGCGCTGTACGTGACGGTGAAGGCCTCGTTGTCCGGCGAGACGGCGACGGCGGCGGTACCGGCCGGACAGCCCGAACCGTTGACCGTCGCAACGTCGATGACGATCCGGTCCGGCGGGGGCGGGGTGGCGCCGTCCGGCTCCCAGGCCTGCGGTCCGAGCAGCGAGGCGGCGACCGCACCGCTCATCGCTATCGCACGTAACGTCATGGGGGGATTCCCTTCAGGTCGTTGAGGGATCTGCGACGCCGGGTCGTGCACCCCGTTCGGCGTCGCGTACACGAGACCATGCGTCACCGTTCGCGTACAGAATCCCCACAGGTTTCCCACAGGAATGGCCGACCCCTGCCGCCCCTGACGCGTAAGTGACGTATGGGATCCGGACAGTCACCCGACGTCACCGGGGCTCCGTCGTCCGAGCCGCGCCCGGGTGAGACGCAGCATGGGAAGGAGGGACCGCAGCCATACGCGGACGTCTACGGTGGACGGCATGGACGCACTCTCGGGCCTGCTCGACGGACCCCGTGCGCGGGGTGCCTTCCTGTTGCGCATGGCCATGGAACGGCCATGGTCGGTGCGCGTCGAGGACCGGGCGCCGCTGTGCGTGATGACGGTGGCGCGCGGCGGGGCGTGGATCGTGCCCGAGGACGGCGCACCGGTGCGGCTGCTGCCGGGGGACGTGGCCGTGGCGCGGGGCCCGGCGCCGTACGCGGTCGCCGACCTCCCCTCGACCCCGCCCCACGCGTGGATCCTCCCCGGCGAGGTGTGCCGCACCGCGGACGGCCACGACCTGGCCGACGCGATGGCGCTGGGGGTACGGACCTGGGGCAACCGGGCCGACGGCTGCGACGTCATGCTGGTCGGCACCTACCTGCTGGACGGCGCGGTCGGCCGGCGGCTGCTGGACGCCCTGCCCACGCTGCTGGTGCTCCCGGCGCGGGAGTGGGACAGCCCGCTGCCGGCGCTGCTGGCCGAGGAGATCGTCAGGGACGAGCCGGGTCAGGAGGCGGTGCTCGACCGGCTGCTGGACCTGCTGCTGATCTGCGTACTGCGGACGTGGTTCGCCCGGCGCGGCGAGGCGGCCCCCGCCTGGTACCGGGCCTTCGCCGATCCGGTGGTGGGCCGGGCGCTGCGGCTGCTGCAGAACAACCCGGCCCACCCGTGGACGGTGGCGGGGCTGGCCGCCGAGGCGGGTGTGTCACGGGCCGCGCTGGCCCGGCGCTTCGGCGAGCTGGTGGGCGAGCCGCCGATGGCGTACCTGACCGGCTGGCGGCTGGCGCTCGCCGCCGATCTGCTGCTGGAGCCGGACGCCACGCTCGGCGCCGTCGCGCGCCGGGTCGGCTACGGCAGCCCGTTCGCGCTGAGCGCCGCGTTCAAACGGGTGCGGGGGGTGAGCCCTCAGGAGCACCGGGTCGGTACGGTCCGGGCCGAGTGACACTGGAGAGAGGAGTCATGAACGGTTCGGTCCAGGTCGGACGCGTGTTCGGGGTTCCGCTCCGGATGCACTGGAGCGTCCCCGTCCTCGTCGTGCTGCTCGCCTACGGACTCGGCCGAGAGACGCTGCCCGCCTGGGTCCCGGGCCTGTCGGCCACCCTCTACACGGTCGCGGCGGCGGCGGGCGCGGTCCTGCTGATGGCGAGCCTGCTCGCGCACGAGGTCGCCCACGCGGCGACGGCACGGCGCGAGCACCTGTCGGTCGATGACGTCACCTTGTGGGCCATGGGCGGTATGACGCGCATGGGACGGCCCGGCTCCGCGGGCGCGGCCTTCCTGGTGGCGGTCAGCGGCCCGCTGGCCAGCCTGCTGATCGGCGGCGCCGCGCTGGGCGCGGGTGCCGGTGTGGACGCGGCGGCCCCGCGCTCGCTGCCGGGGGCGCTGCTGATCTGGCTGGGCTGGGCGAACCTGCTGCTCGGCGTCTTCAACCTGCTGCCCGCCGCGCCCCTGGACGGCGGCCGGGTGCTGCAGGCGCTGCTGTGGTGGCGGACCGGGGACCGCGACCGCGCCGACCGGGTCGCCGGGCGCGGCGGCCAGATCCTCGGCTTCCTCTTCGTCGTGGGCGGCTGGCTCGCCTTCGCCCGCGGCGTGGCCGGCGGACTGTGGCTGGCCCTGGTCGGGCTCTTCATGGCGCTCACGGCGGGTGCCGAGCGCCAGCGCGCGGTCGTCAACGCCGCCCTGCGCGGCGTGCGGCTCGCGGACGCCATGTCCGCGCCCGTCGTGACGGCCCCCGACTGGCTGCCGGTGGACCGCTTCATCGACGAGGTCGCGGTGGCGGCCCGCCATTCCACCCTGCCCCTGGTGGACTTCGACGGCCGGCTCAGCGGGGTGGTGCAGTTGCGGCGGCTCACCTCCGTCCCGGCCGGGCGCCGCGCCGACGTGCGGGTCCGCGACGTCGCCGTCCCTCTGTCGCTGACCACCACCGGCACGCCGGAGGAGTTCGTCAACGACGCCCTCGACCGCCTCCGCCCCGGCGCCGGCGGGGTGCGTGTCATCGTCGTCGAGGGCGGCCGGCCCGTCGGCATCGTCACCGGCAGCGACGTCTCCCGGCTCGTGCAGAACCGCCGTATGACGGGCGGACGGCCCCCCGTCTGACCCGCGCGACGGCTGCGCGCGCGGCACGGGCGGTCCAGGATGGAGCCATGTTGCTCGCGGAGCTCGCCCTGACGTCCCGGGAGGTGGCGGCCACGTCCGCCCGGTCGGGGAAGGTGGCGGCGCTGGCACGCCTGCTGCGCACCGCGGAGCCCGACGAGGCGCCCGTGGTGATCACCTACCTGGCGGGCCGGCTGCCCCAGCGGCGCACCGGGGTCGGCTGGAGCACCCTGCGGGAGCGGGTGGAGCCCGCGCCGGCGCCCCGGCTGACCGTGCGCGAGGTCCACGCGACGCTGGACCGGATCGCGGCGGTCACCGGCAAGGGTGCGGCGGCCGAACGCAAGCGGCTGGTGGCGCAGCTGATGGGGGCGGCGACTGAGGAGGAGCAGGCGTTCCTGCTGGGGCTGATCGGCGGCGAGCTGCGCCAGGGGGCACTCGACGCGCTGGCGGTCGAGGGCCTCGCCGTGGCGGCGGGCGCGCCCCCGGAGGAGGTGCGGCGCGCGGTGATGCTGGGCGGTTCGCTCGGCGCCGTGGCGCGGGCGCTGCTGGCCGGGGGCCCGGAGGCACTGGCGGCGTTCCGTCTGGAGGTGGGCCGGCCGGTGCAGCCGATGCTCGCGCAGACCGCGAAGGACGTGGACGACGCCCTGGACCGGCTCGGCCCGTGCGCGCTGGAGGAGAAGCTGGACGGCATCCGCGTCCAGGTCCACCGCAAGGGCGCGGACGTACGCGTGTACACCCGCACGCTGGACGAGATCACCGGCCGGCTGCCGGAAGTCGTCTCCGCGGCAAGGGAGTTGGCCGTGACGGAGGCCGTGCTCGACGGTGAGGTCATCTCCTTCGGCGAGGACGGCCGCCCCCGCGCCTTCCAGGAGACCTCCTCCCGGGTGGGTTCGCGCCTGGACGTCGCGGCAGCCCGGGAGTCGCTGCCCGTGGCGCCCGTCTTCTTCGACCTGCTGTCGGTCGACGGCCGCGACCTGCTGGAGATGTCCACGGCCGCGCGCCACGAGGAACTGGCCCGGGTCGCGCCGGCGCCGCGCCGGGTACGCCGGCTGGTGGCCGCCGAACCCGGCGACCCGGCCGTCCGGCAGGCGGCCCGCGACTTCGCGGAACAGGTGCTGGAACGCGGCCACGAGGGGATCGTGGCCAAGGCGCTGGACGCCCCGTACAGCGCCGGGCGGCGCGGTGCGGCCTGGCTCAAGGTGAAGCCGGTGCACACCCTCGACCTGGTGGTCCTCGCCGCCGAGTGGGGCCACGGCAGGCGCACCGGCAAGCTGTCCAACCTCCACCTCGGCGCCCGCCGCCCCGACGGCACCTTCGCGATGCTGGGCAAGACCTTCAAGGGCCTGACCGACGCGATGCTCGTCTGGCAGACCGAACGCCTGCGGGAGCTGGCCGTCAGCGACGACGGATGGGTGGTCCGGGTCCGCCCGGAACTCGTCGTGGAGATCGCCTTCGACGGCCTGCAGCGCTCCACCCGCTACCCCGCGGGCGTCACGCTCCGCTTCGCCCGCGTCCTGCGCTACCGCGAGGACAAGACGGCCGCCGAGGCGGACACCGTCGACGCGGTGCTGGCGCTGCGGCGCTGAGCGGCGGGGCTCACGCCGTCCCCCTCGGCCCGCACAGGGTGGCCACCGGGGCGAGCCGCTCGACCAGTTCGTCGAGGGCGGCGTCCACCTGCTCCCGCTGGGCGCGGCTCAGCCGGAGCAGCTGTGCCGACCCGCCGTCCGAGGTGAACGCGTCGAGGGTGGCCTGCTCGGGGCCCGGCTCCCGGTCGGCTTCCCGGGTGCCGTCGAGGTTCGCGCGGGCGGTGCCGAGGGTTTCGCCGCCGAAGTCGGTCCGTCCGGTCAGCTCGAACTGCACGGTGCTCTCCAGGATCTCGTGTGCCCGCGGCCCCGGTGGAGCCGGGCCGGGTCCATGCGGGCCTGCGACGTCGTCGCGCAGTCCCGTCACCGCGGCGACCAGGGCCTCCCCCGGGCTCGTACGGTGCGTGACCACCCCATGCTAGGCGGGGCGTCCGGGCCCGGACCTTTCCCAGAGGAATCGATGACCAAGTGTTCGGCCCCGGTTAACCCGCGCCACGCGCCGGACGGCCCGGAAGGGGCGGGCACACGTGCCGCACGGCCGCCCCGGGGTCTCCCGCGTCCCGCAGCCGGCGGCCGGCACCTGGCAGCCCGCATCACTGCCCGCCGGACCCTGCCGCCCCGGGCAGTTGCGCCGCGAACGCGGCGTAGGCGGTCTCGTCGAAGAGGACGAAGCGGACCTCCTCGACCCCCGTGTCGGTGTCCTGGACGGTGGCCACGGCGATGCGCGCGGCGTCCTCGACGGGCCAGCGGTAGACGCCGGTTGAGATCGCGGGGAAGGCGACCGTCTTCGCGCCGACCTCGTCGGCGACGCGCAGTGCCTCGCGGTGGCAGGAGGCGAGCAGTTCGGAGCGGTCCTCGGCGGCGCTGTGCACCGGGCCGACGGTGTGGATCACCCAGCGGGCGGGGAGCCGGCCGGCGGTGGTGGCGACGGCCTGCCCGGTGGGCAGGCCGCGCCCGTACCGCGAGGCGCGCAGCGCACGGCATTCCTCGAGGATCTCCGGACCGCCGCGGCGGTGGATGGCGCCGTCGACGCCGCCGCCCCCGAGCAACGAGGAGTTGGCGGCGTTGACGACGGCGTCGACGGACTGCTGCGTGATGTCGCCCCTGACCAGGGTGATGCGTGCCATACGGGCGATCCTGCCACTGCCGGCGCCCGGTCGCCCGGGGGTTTCCGCGGCGGTCACCAGTCGCAGGGCACCCGCAGGTCGAGCAGCGAGTCGCAGAATTCGGCGGGGGGTTGCGGCCAGCCCTCGCGGTACCAGTGCGCGATGCGCCAGCCCAGCCGCTTGGGCCACAGCGGCAGGTGCCGCAGGTCCTGGACGGGGACCCAGACGGGGGCGGCCGCCTCCTCGAGGTCGAGGGAGGCGCGCGGGCCGATCTCGCCGTGCGCCTCGACGAGGAAGTAGTGCCCGGGGTGCGAGCCGCGGTGGACCCGGTTCACCCGGGCGATCTCCTGCCCGAGGGTGCCGCTCAGCCCGGTCTCCTCCGCGAGCTCGCGCAGGACGGCCGTCTCGGGGGTCTCCCCCGGCTCGACCCCGCCCCCGGGGATCTCGTAGTACTCCCCGCGCCGGTGGCGGTTGCGTATCAGCAGCATGCGCCCGTCGCGGATGATCACCGCGCCGGCCCGCGTCCGCCGGGGCGGCCGGCCCAGCGGGTCCTCCAGCACCAGGCGGCCCCGCCACCAGGGCGGTCCGTCCCAGGAGCGCAGGATGGCCTCCCACGCCGTCCAGGGCGCGAGCGGCAGGTGCAGGGCCTCGGCCCGGCTGAGCAGCCGGGCGTCCGCGGGACCGGGCGGCGCCGGTACGGCGGCCCGGTAGTACAGATGGGTGCCGCCGGTCGCGCGCACCTCCAGGCAGGGCCGGGGGTCGGTGCGGACGTCGACACCGAGGATCTCGCGGGCGGCCTCACGGGCGGTCCCCGCGGGGTCGCCGCGTGACGGGACGGGGGCCCGGGGCAGGCTCAGGTCGCTGTGTACGGCGAGGTGTTGGTCGTGGAAGAGGATCACTCCCGCATGCAGTGAGGACATCCCGCCGACGCTAGCAGCGCCCGCCGTGCGGGCCCGGCGATTATTCCGGGACATTGCACGGCGGCCCGCGGTACGCGCCGCGGCCGTCTGGTGGTCGGCCCCGGCGCGTCGCACCCTGGAGGGGAGGAGGCGAGCTGACATGACACGTCCGGTCGGTATTGACCTCGGCACCACCAACTCGGTGGTCTGCGCTCTGGAGGGCGGTGAGCCCACCGTCATCACCAACACGGAGGGTGCGCGGACCACACCTTCGGTGGTGGCCTTCAGCAAGGGCGGCGAGGTCCTCGTCGGCGAGATCGCCAAGCGCCAGGCCGTGACCAACGTGGAGCGGACCGCCCGCTCGGTCAAGCGGCACATGGGCGACCCCGACTGGCGGTTCCCCGAGTCCGGCACCATCGACGGCAAGCGCTACACGGCCCAGGAGATCTCGGCCCGGGTACTGCAGAAACTGAAGCGGGACGCGGAGGCGTACCTGGGCGAGGACGTGACGGACGCGGTGATCACGGTGCCCGCGTACTTCGACGACGTCCAGCGCACCGCGACCAAGGAGGCCGGGGAGATCGCCGGCCTGAACGTGCTGCGGATCATCAACGAGCCCACCGCCGCCGCCCTGGCGTACGGCCTGGACAAGGAGAACGACCAGACGATCCTCGTCTTCGACCTGGGCGGCGGCACCTTCGACGTGTCCCTGCTGGACATCGGAGAGGGCGTGGTCGAGGTCAAGGCCACCAACGGCGACACGGAGCTGGGCGGCGACGACTGGGACCAGCGGATCGTCGACCACCTCGTGGAGCGCTTCAAGAACGCCTACGGGCTGGACCTGGCCAAGGACAAGATGGCGCTGCAGCGGCTGCGCGAGGCCGCCGAGCGGGCGAAGATCGAGCTGTCCTCGTCCACCGAGACGACGATCAACCTGCCCTACATCACGGCGTCCGCCGAGGGCCCGCTCCACCTGGACGAGAAGCTCACCCGCGCCCAGTTCCAGCAGCTGACCGCGGACCTGCTGGAGCGCTGCAAGGGGCCCTTCCACCAGGCGGTGAAGGACGCGCGGATCAACGTCGCCGACGTCGACCACGTGATCCTGGTGGGCGGCTCGACCCGGATGCCGGCGGTGACGGAGCTGGTCAAGTCGCTGACCGGCAAGGAGCCGCACAAGGGCGTCAACCCGGACGAGGTCGTGGCGATCGGCGCCAGCCTCCAGGCGGGCGTGCTCAAGGGCGAGGTCAAGGACGTCCTGCTGCTGGACGTCACCCCGCTGTCCCTCGGCATCGAGACCAAGGGCGGCATCATGACCAAGCTGATCGAGCGCAACACGACCATCCCCACGCGGCGCTCGGAGATCTTCACCACGGCGGAGGACAACCAGCCGTCGGTGCAGATCCAGGTCTTCCAGGGCGAACGTGAGATCGCGGCGTACAACAAGAAGCTCGGGGTGTTCGAGCTGACCGGGCTGCCCCCGGCGCCGCGTGGCATCCCGCAGATCGAGGTCTCCTTCGACATCGACGCCAACGGCATCATGCACGTCACCGCGAAGGACCTCGGCACCGGCAAGGAACAGAAGATGACCGTGACCGGCGGCTCCGGGCTGCCGAAGAGCGACATCGACCGGATGATGCGCGAGGCCGAGCAGTACGCGGAGGAGGACCACAAGCGCCGCGAGGAGGCCGAGACCCGCAACAACGCGGAGAGCCTGGTCTACTCCACCGAGAAGCTGCTGCGGGACAACCCCGACAAGGTCCCGGGTGACCTGAAGTCGGAGGTCGAGTCGGCGGTGGCGGAGCTGAAGGAGCAACTGAAGGGCGACGACTCGGCCGGCATCCGCCGGGCGACCGAGCATCTGACCGCCTCGGCGCAGAAGATCGGCACCGCGATGTACGCACAGGCCCAGGCGGAACGGTCCGCGTCGGGCGAGGGCGGGGCGCCGCACACGGCACCGCCGGAGGGCGACGAGGACGTGGTGGACGCCGAGATCGTCGACGACGACAAGCGGGAGGGAGGCACGGCGTGAACCGCGCCGGTCCGCCTCCGGACGGCGGGCTGAGGGCCCGGCTCGTCGAACGCACGGCGGACCTGCAGCGTCTCAAGGCCGAGTACGACAACTACCGCAAGCGGGTGCACCGGGACCGGCTGGCGGTGCGGGAGGCCGCCGTCGCGAACGTGCTGCAGGGGCTGCTGCCGGTGCTGGACGCCGTGGACCGGGCGCGGGAGCTCGGCGAGGTGACCGGTGGCTTCCGCGCCGTGGTCGAGGTGCTGGAGACGAGGCTGGCGGAGCTGGGGCTGCGGTCCTTCGGCGAGCCGGGCGAGCCCTTCGACCCGGCGCGTCACGAGGCCGTCGGCTCCTCGTGCGGCTCCGGCGCGGACCGCCTGGTCTGCGGTGAGGTCGTACGGTCCGGCTACCGGGTCGGGGCGCACCTGTTGCGGCCCGCGGAGGTGGTGGTCGGCGGACCTGCGGGGGTACCGGCCCGGGTGCACCCTGGAGGCATGGAGACAACCCACAAGGTCGACGTGGCGCCGCTCGGGTCCGACCACCGTTACCGCCGGGTGCACATCCGCGGGGTGGGGTGGGAGGAGCTGGAGCGGGAGGAGTTCGAGCTGCGGGTGCGCCGCGCCTTCCCGGACATCGACGTGGCGGACCCGGATCAGGTGCACTGGGCCGACCACCCCGGCGAGTGGCCTGACTGGCAGCCGGGCGAGGCCTGAGCGCGCGGGTCCGGCTCCGGCTCAGCGGGCGCCGGCGTCCAGCAGCGCGGCGATCCGCTCGACGGCGAAGGCGTAGCCCTGGACGCCGCAGCCCGCGATCACGGCGTCGGCCCGCGCCGAGACGTAGCTGTGGTGCCGGAAGGCCTCGCGCCGGTGGATGTTGGAGATGTGCACCTCGACGACGGGCAGGCCGTCGCAGGCGTTCAGGGCGTCCAGGATCGCCACCGAGGTGTGGGAGTAGGCGCCGGGGTTGATCACGACGCCCGCGTGGTGTTCGCGGGCCTCGTGGATCCAGTCGATCAGCTGTCCCTCGTGGTTGCTCTGCCGGCAGTCGGCGGTCCCGCCGTGCCGCTCCGCCGTCGCGGAGCACAGGGCCTCGACGTCGGCGAGGGTCTCGGAGCCGTAGATCTCGGGCTGCCGCCGGCCGAGCAGGTTGAGGTTGGGACCGTTGAGGACCATGATCGGCGCGCTCGCGAGGGTGCGGGTCATGGCCCCAAGGTCTACCACGTGATCACCCGAAGGTGACGGCGGCGTCCATCTCCCAGACCAGCACCTCGGCACCCTCGGCGCCGGCCGTGAGCCGCTGGCCCTCGGCCCCGGTGACGCGTACGGCGTCGCCCTTGGCGAGGAGACCCGCGCCCTCGAGGGCGACCTCGCCCTTGGCGACGTACAGGTGCACGAAGGGGGCGGTGGGCAGGGCGAGGGTCGCTTGCGGGGTCATGCGGGCGGCCTGCAGGGCGGCGTGCTTCTGCGCGATGGAGATGGCGCGCTCGTCGCGGTCGCGGTCCATCCCGGAGGCGACGGTGACCCAGCCGCCGCGGGCGAGTTCGTCGTTGATGTCGAGCTGCTCGTAGCCCGGCTTGATGCCCTGCTCGTCGGGGAAGACCCACATCTGCACGAAGTGCACGGGCTCCTTGTGCTCGGGCGCGCCGGTCAGCTTCCAGCTGTCGTTCTTCTCGCTGTGGAGGATGCCGGTGCCCGCGCTCATCCGCTGGGCGAGGCCCGGGTAGATCACGCCGTTGTGGCCCTCGGAGTCCTGGTGGACCAGCCCGCCGTCGAGCACCCAGGTGACGATCTCCATGTCCCGGTGCGGGTGGGTGTCGAAGCCGGTACCGGGGGCGACGACGTCGTCGTTGGAGACCAGCAGCAGCCCGAAGTGGGTGTTCTTGGGGTCGTAGTGGTGGCTGAAGGAGAAGCAGTGGTGCGAGTCGAGCCAGCCGGCGCGGGTGTGGAACCGCTGGCCGGCGCGGCGGACATCCAGCTGGGGGGCCATCGGGGATCTCCTTCTGCGGGGTGTGGTGCCTGTCTGCCAACCTAACATGTTGAATCTCGAACTATATTCCCTGGATGCCGTAGCTCCGCAGCTTGCGGTAGACCGTGGCCCGCGCGATGCCCAGCGCCTTCGCCGCACGCGCCTTGTTGCCCCCGTGGGTGCGCAGCGCCTCGATGATCGCGTCCCGCTCGGCCCGCTCCAGGCTGCCGAGAAGCCGGCCGCCGGCCCCGCCGCGCACGGCGTCCGGCAGCTCCTCCGGACGCACCGGACCGCTGAGCCGTCGCTCCTCCGCGAGGGTCCGCACGACCGTCGCCAGCTCGGCGACGTTGCCCGGCCAGGTGTGCCGCTCCAGGGTGCGCCGGGCCTCGACGGTCCAGGTCAGCGGCGGGTGGCCGGGCGCCGGCCGGGGGCAGAGGGCGGCCAGCAGCACCGGGAGGTCCTCGGGGCGCTCACGCAGCGGCGGTACGGACACCGAGCGCGCCGCCAGCCGGCCCAGCAGACGGTCCAGGCACGCGCCCGTACGGTCCCCGGGGGTGTGGGTGGCGGTCAGCCGCAGGAAGGGGCGCTGTTCGAGGAGCGCCACCAGCGCCGCGGCGGCGCCCGCGTCCAGCGCCTCGACGTGGCGGACGAGCACCCGGCCCGGCGCGGGGCGCACGGCCGTCCGCCGCACCCAGTCACGGGCCGCGGCACCGGTGACCTGTGCCGCGTCGAGCTCCACGTCGCCGCCCCGGACGGCCCGGGCCAGCGTCGTCTTGCCCGTGCCGGGCTCCCCGGACACCAGCAGGGGCCCCTGCTCGCTCCCGAGCCGTACCGCGCGGGCCACCGCCGCGCGCCAGGACAGGGACGCACCCACCAGCCCCGGCAGCCTCGGCTCCGGCACGGCCGGCAGCGCGCCGGCCCCGTCCGCCGGGGCGGACAGCACGGCGACGGCGCCGATGACCTCGCCGGAGTCCAGGACGGGGTTGAGCCGGGCGCGCCAGCCGCCGTCCGGCAGGGGCAGCTCGTAGCCCTCGGTCCGGCCGTCGCGCACCATGCCGCCGGCCCGCCGCTCCAGCAGTGCCAGCGCCTCGTCGGACAGTCGTCGCGCGGCCTCGACGCTCACGATCCGCGTCCTGCCGTCTGCCGCGACGACCGCCCGGCCGTTCGGCCGCTCGCGCAGATAGGCGCCGAGCAGCAGCTCTTCGGGGGATGTATCGGATTGAGACACGCCGGCGGTCTCCCTCTGATCCACGATCGGTTCGTTGCCATTTCAATTATCCGTCAAGGAGCCGCGTTGATGGAGACCGTCGAAACCGATGTGCTCATCGTGGGCAGTGGACCGGCCGGGGCGAGCGCCGCACTCGCACTGAGCACGTACGGGGTGCCGAACATCGTGGTCACGCGCTACGGCAGGCTGGCCGACACCCCGCGGGCGCACATCACCAACCAGCGCACCATGGAGGTGCTGCGGGACCTCGGCGTCGAGCAGGAGGTCGTCGCCAGGGCGACCCCCCAGCAGCTCATGGGGAACACCGTCTTCTGCACCAGCCTCGCGGGCGAGGAGCTGGGGCGGTTGCGTTCCTGGGGCAACGACCCGCTGGTCCAGGCCGAGCACGACCTCGCCAGCCCCAGCCGCATGTGCGACATGCCGCAGCACCGCATGGAACCGGTGCTGGTCGAGGCGGCCGTCGCACGCGGCACGCAACTGCGCTACGGCACCGTCTACAAGTCCTTCGAGCAGGACGACGACGGCGTGACCGTCCTCGTCGAGGACCGGCTGCGCGGCGACGAGTACACGATCCGCGCCAAGTACCTGATCGGCGCCGACGGCGGACGCAGCCAGGTCGCCGAGGACGCCGGACTGCCGATGGCCGGGGCGATGGGCGTGGCGGGCAGCGTCAACATCGTCTTCGACGCCGACCTCAGCCGCTACGTCGCCCACCGCCCCAGCACCCTGTACTGGGTGCTCACCCCCGGCGCGACGGTCGGCGGCATCGGCGCGGGCCTGGTCCGCAACGTCCGGCCCTGGAACGAGTGGCTCATCGTGTGGGGCTACGACGTCAAGGGGGAGCCCCCGGACCTCACCGAGGAGTACGCGCTGTCGGTGGTCCGCAAGCTCGTCGGCGACGACGAGATCCCGGTCACGATCCGCTCCACCTCGGCCTGGACGGTCAACGAGATGTACGCGGAGACCTACTCCAACGGCCGGGTCTTCTGCGCGGGCGACGCCACCCACCGGCACCCGCCGTCCAACGGGCTGGGTTCCAACACCTCCATCCAGGACTCCTACAACCTGGCCTGGAAGCTGAAGCTGGTCCTCGACGGCACCGCCGCGCCCTCCCTGCTGGACACCTACACCGCCGAGCGGGCTCCGGTCGGCAGGCAGATCGTCACCCGCGCCAACAAGTCGATCGGCGAGACCGCCCCGGTCTTCGAGGCCCTGGACCTGCTCGCCCCGCAGAGCCCCGAGCAGCTGCTCGCCAACATGGAGTCCCGCAAGGACGCGACCCCGGCCGGCGAGAAGCGGCGCGCCCGGCTGCGCGAGGCGATCGACTTCAAGCGCTACGAGTTCAACGCGCACGGCGTGGAGCTCAACCAGCGCTACGCCTCGGCCGCGGTCGTCCCGGACGGCACCGCCGACCCGGGCTTCGACCGCGACCCCGAGCTGTACCACCAGCCGAGCAGCCGCCCCGGCGCCAAGCTGCCGCACGCCTGGCTCACGGCGGGCACCCGCACGCTGTCCACCCTCGACCTCGGCGGCGGGGGCCGGTTCACGCTGCTGACCGGCATCGGCGGCGAGGCGTGGGTGGCGGCGGCCCGGGCGGCCGGCGCCGAGCTCGGGCTGGACATCGCGACCGCGGTGGTCGGCCCCGGGCGCGAGTACGAGGACCCGTACGGCGACTGGGCGCGGCTGCGCGGCATCGGCGACACGGGCGCGCTGCTCGTGCGGCCGGACCTGTACATCGCGTTCCGGCGCGCCGAAGGGGCCGCCGACGACGCCGAGGCGCAAGCCGTGCTCGGCGCTGCGCTGCGGCGCATCCTGGGACGGGACTGACGAGGAGAGACCATGGACTTCACCGAACAGAGCGCGACCCCTGCCGTCGTCGAGAGCTTCGCGGGAACGCCCGACCCGCGGCTGCGGGAGATCCTCGGCAGCATGACCCGGCACCTCCACGACTTCGTCCGGGACGTCGAGCCCACGATGGAGGAGTGGGAGGCGGCGATCGGCTTCCTCACCCGCACCGGCCAGGCGTGCACCGACACCCGGCAGGAGTTCATCCTGCTGTCCGACGTGCTCGGCGTGTCGATGCTGGTCGAGACGATCAACCAGCGGAAGTCGGCCGGGGAGGGGGCCACCGACTCCACCGTGCTGGGCCCGTTCCACATGGTCGACTCCCCCGCGCGGGAGTTCGGCGACGCCATCGACATGATCGGCTCGGGCGAGCCCTCCGTCGTCACCGGGCGCGTGGTCTCCGTGGACGGCACGCCGCTGCCGGGCGCGGCGGTGGACGTCTGGCAGGCCGACGAACACGGCTTCTACGACGTCCAGCAGCCGGGCGAGCAGCCCACGGGCAACGGACGCGGGCTGTTCGAGACCGACGAGGAGGGCCGCTTCCGGTTCCGCACCGTCGTGCCCGCGCACTACCCGATCCCGACCGACGGCCCGGTCGGCGAACTGCTGAACACCACGGCGCGCCATCCCTACCGGCCCGCGCACATCCACTTCATCGCCGCCGCCGCGGGCCATCAGCCCGTCACCACCCACGTGTTCGTCCAGGACAGTCCCTACCTGGAGTCGGACGCGGTCTTCGCGGTGAAGAAGAGCCTGGTCCAGGAGTTCACCGAGGTGGACGACCCGGAGCGGGCGGCCGCGTACGGCGTGGCCAACCCCTTCCGGCTGGCGAACTTCGACATCGTGCTGCAGCGCTCATGAGCCTGGAGTTCGTCCACGAGGCGCTGCCGATGAGGGTCGTCTTCCGCGCCGGGGCCGCCGGCACGGCCGTGGCCGAGGAGACCGAACGCCTCGGGCTGCGCCGCGTGCTGGTGCTCAGCGGCCGGCACGGCGAGGACACCGCGCGATCCGTCGCCGCGTCCCTCGGTGCGGCCTGCGCGGGCGTCCACCCGGGCGCGGTGATGCACGTGCCGGTGAAGGTGGCCGACGAGGCCGTCGCCGTGGCCCGGGACCTGGCGGCCGACGGGTTGGTCGCGGTCGGCGGCGGCTCGGCGGTCGGCCTGGGCAAGGCGGTCGCGCTGCGCACCGGGCTGCCGCTGCTGGCCGTGCCGACGACCTACTCCGGCTCCGAGATGACCCCGGTGTGGGGCCTCACGGAGGACGGCGTCAAACGCACCGGCCGCGACCGCCGCGTCCTGCCGCGCAGCGTCGTCTACGACCCGGAGCTCACCCTGTCGATGCCGCCGGCGCTGTCCGGCACCAGCGGCGTCAACGCCCTCGCCCACGCGGTCGAGGCGCTGTACGCCCCCGACGCCACCCCGATCGTGTCGCTGATGGCCGAGGAGGGCGTGCGCGCCCTGGCGGAGGCGCTGCCCCGGGTCGTCGCCGATCCGGGCGGCCTCGACGCGCGCGGCCGGGCCCTGTACGGGGCCTGGCTGTGCGGGGCGTGCCTCGGGGCCACCACGATGGGGCTCCACCACAAGCTGGCCCATGTGCTCGGCGGCGCCTTCGACCTGCCGCACTCCGCGACCCACACGGTGCTGCTGCCGTACGTCCTCGCCTTCAACGCCCCGGCCGCGCCGGGCGCGACGGCCGCGCTGCGCCGGGCGCTGGCCACCGAGGACCCGGCGCGCGCACTGTGGGAGCTCGGCGGGCGGCTCGGCGCGCCGCGTTCACTGGCCGAGGTCGGCCTGAGGGCCGACGGCATCGAACGCGTCGTGGAACTGGTCGGCGCGGCCTCGTACGCCAACCCGCGCCCGGCGGACGCGGACGAACTGCGCACGCTGCTGACGGCGGCGTACGAGGGCGCACCGCCGACGGGCTGACCGGTCCCGCCGGTGCGGGACGGCCGGGCGCGGGACGGGGCCCTCCGGGCCGGGCCGCCCGGCCCCCGCACCGGCGCTGCCTGGACGCCCGACCGGAATCCCGCGAACGGCAGTCCAAATTCCGGCTCGAATGCATTTCCGGTGCACGTGCGAACACCGTTGCGCCTTTCGGTCGCACGACCGAGCGCATTCCCCCTCGGCAACCCCGGAATTCCGGGCGGGGCCCGTCCGCCACCGGCGCACGGGAGTCCCTCAGCTCCGGCGCCGCGTCTCCCGGTCCGCCGCCGCGGGCGGGCCGCCGCCGTAGTCCAGCCGCTCCGCCGTCCTGACCAGCCGGTCCAGCGCGGCACCGTCCCGGGGCCCGCCGTGCAGGGCGCGGCGGGCCCGCGCCGCAACGCCGCACAGGTGTACGGAAAACAGGCGTTTCGCGTTCCAAAACGCCATCCCCCGCCACCCCTTCCGCCGGTTAGAAATATCTACCAAGGTTGAGCGTATGAGAAATGCGGCACCGAAACAGGCAATGGAGTGGCTGGCCGCCGCCGCGGCGGATCCGCGGGCGTGCAAGCGGGAATGGGAACACGGCGAGAGCGGGACGGTCCTGCTGCCCGCCGGACGTTTCTGGGACGTGCTGAGCGTGCCCGAGGACCTCGGCGTGCTGGCGCTCGACGCGCTGCTGCGCCTCCCCCGCACGGAGCCCGGCCCCACCCTCGCCGACACGGCCTCCCGCCGGGTCGGCTTCTTCCTCCCGCCCGACCCCGTCAGCAGATGGGTGGGCACCGGAATCCGTTACGCCGGCCGGGGCGCCTGGATCGCGGTCCCGCCCCCGTACCGGGCCGCGGGGGCCCTGCGGTGGCTGGTACCCCCCGACGGAACGGGCACCCTGCACACGGCTACATCGGTCGAACTGGCCCTGTTCCAGGCGGCAGTGACGGCAGAGTGCCGCCGCTGAACCCGGTCGGGCGCGGTACGTCCGCCCCCGCGGGTCCGGGGACGGCGCGCCCGCGGGCCCGCCAGTCGGCCAGGAGTTCCGTGTAGATCGGCGGGTCCATCCAGTAGGCGCCGGTGAGTTCGGCGAAGGTCCGGTGGTGCTCCGGATGGCCCTGGAGAAGGCATCCACGGGTCGAGGATGTGCTGCTGTCCATGTCCCCTTGCAACGCGGCCCGTGCGCCGGTGGTACGTCCGGGGCGGACAGCGCCACTGGATCGAGTGAGCGCGCCCCCCTCGTTAGGGTCCTTCCGCTCACCATCTCATCGGTTCGTCGTCTCATCCGCACGCTCGGGCGACGGCCCGGGCAGCCCGAGCGCACGGGCGAGCAGCGGCCAGGCGGCGTCGAACTCCCGCCGCCAGTACGCCCATTCGTGCCGGCCACCTTCGTAGTAGTGCGTCGTCGCCGGGATGCCGCGGAGTTCCAGCGCGGTGGCGAAGACATGCGTGGCCGGCCACAGGGTGCCCTCCAGCACCTCCGGCTGCAGTTCGGTGCCGCCCGCGGCCGGGGCGGCACCGCTTCCGCAGGACACGTACAGCGCCGTGCCGCGCAAACCCCCGGCGCGCGCCGTGGGGTTGAAGGACCGCCAGGTGTCCCACCGGGCGACGGGATCGCCCCAGAGCGACCCGGGGCACAGGCTCTCGCGGAGCAGGAGGGCGTCGAGGACGGCGGGCACCCCGGCGAAGGTGGTGTCCAGGACGCCGCTGAAGGAGGCGGCGGCGCGGAACGCCCCGGGGTGGCGGGCGGCGTGGGCCATCGCGCCGTGGCCGCCGGTCGAGACGCCCGCCACCGCCCGTACGCCGGAGGCCCGGTAGTCGCGGCGCAGCAGCCCGTCGAGTTCGCGCAGCTGGAAGGTCTCGTAGTCCGAGCCGTCCAGCCAGCGGCTGGACAGGCCCGCGGGGCCGCAGTCCGGCATGGCGAGGATGAGCCCGCCGCCCCCGGTCAGCTCCTCGACACCCGCCTGCCGGGTCCAGGCGGTGTGGTCCTCGTGCGGACCGTGCAGCAGGTACAGCACCGGCCAGGTGCGCCCGGGCGCACGGGCGAAGTCCGCGGGCAGGACGATACGCACCCCCGCCGGACGGCCGAGCGCGGCCGAAACCACCGTCAGGTCCCAGGTACGTGGGCCGACGCGGGTCGCGGCGGCCACCTCGGCGGCGATCCGGTCGCCCGGACGCGCGGTGGTGGGGGTCATGGGGGTGGCTCCTCACGGGACAGGGGTGGGACAGGGGCGCGCACGGACCGGCCGCACCCCCTTTACCCGGGGTAACGGACGCGGGCCGGGAGCGGTTCAACGGCGACCGGGGTCTGGCGCATGGTTCAGGGGCACGGTGTCGCGGCGGGCGGGGCGAAGTCGGGTGACCGACCGGTGGGTTCGGTACCGTCCCACCCCGGAGCCGGAACGGACGAGGAGCACACGCACATGACCTGGTTGCTGTACGGAGCCACGGGCTACACCGGCCGCCTCGTCGCCCGGGAGGCCGTGGCCCGCGGGGAGCGCCCGCTGCTCGCGGGCCGGTCGGCCGCCGCGCTGGCCCCGCTCGCGGCCGGACTCGGCCTGGAGCACCGGGTGGTCGGCCTCGGCGACCCGGCGGCGCTGCGCGCGGCACTCGCGGACGTGGACGCGGTGGCGCACTGCGCAGGGCCCTTCTCCGCGACGGCTCTGCCGATGGCCGAGGCGTGCCTGGGCACCGGCACGCACTACCTCGACATCACCGGCGAGATCGACGTGCTCGAGACGCTGCACTCGATGGACGCCCGGGCCCGCGCCGCGGGTGTGGTCCTGCTGCCCGGGGCGGGGTTCGACGTCGTCCCGACCGACTGCCTCGCCGCGACCGTCGCCGCCGCTCTGCCCACGGCCACCCACCTCGACATCGCCTTCGTGGCCGGCGGGGGCGCGAGCCCGGGCACGGCGCGCTCCGCGCTCGAGGCGCTCGACAAGGGCGCCGGCGGCCGCGCCCGCGTCGACGGGGTGATCCGGGACGTCCCGCTCGGGCACCCCCGGGTGACGGCCTTCTTCCGTACCGGCCCGCGCCGCGTCTCCGGCATCGCCTGGGGCGACGTCAGCACGGCCTACCACTCCACCGGCATCCCGAACGTCTCGACGTACACCTGGCTGCCGGGCGCCCCGCTCGTGGCGCGCGTACTGGGCATCGGCCCGGTACGACGGCTGGCCCGCGCGGGCGTCAACCGCTTCCTGACCGGGCCGGGCGAGCGCGCGCTGACGCACACCCGCTCCCAGGTCTGGGCCCGCGCCCGCGACCCCCGCGGCGGCGAGGCCCAGGCGGCGTTGTCGGCCCCCAACGGCTATGCGCTGACGGTCGATTCGGTACTGCGTATCGTGACCCGCCTCCCGGATCTGCCGCCCGGGACCCGGACACCGTCCTCGGCCCTCGGCGCCGACTTCGTGCTGGAACTGGACGGAGTACGCCGCAACGGACCCCACGTCAGCTGATCCCTCCGCGGCGGGCGCACCGCCCGGACCCGCGGTTCGCGGCGAGGTCCTGACGCGGCTCGGCCGTACGCCGCCCGTACGACGCCCGTGCGGTGCACGCCGCTTCAGAGCACCACGCCGTGACCCTGCCGCCGAAGCCGCCCGCCGGTCCGCAACCGGACCTCCGCGCCGGCCGGGTCGCCCCGCTACGACGGGCGCGCCGCCGGGGGGCGCGCGGCCGCGGCCGCGGCGGCGGCCACCGCCCAGCCCTCCAGGCTCGTGACGAAGTGCGGGGCGCAGTCGGGCCAGTGCAGCGCGCCGCGGGCGGCGGCGTGGCCGCGGGCGCCCATCGCATGGCGCAGTCGGGGGTCGTCGCGCAGGCGGCGGACGGCGTCCGCGGCCGCCGCGGGGTCCTCGAACGGGACGAGGAGGCCGCAGTCGTGCCCGCGGACCAGCTCCGCGGCGAGGGGGTTGGGGGTGCTCACGACGGGGATGCCGTAGGCCATGTACTCGACGACCTTGGTGGGCCGCGAGTGGCGGTAGTTCGCCTCGTCGCGCAGCAGCGACACCCCCGCGAGGGCACCGCGCAGCCGGCCCAGGGCCGCGTCGTTGGGCAGGAATCCGTGCCAGCGCAGCACGCCGTCGCGGTCGGCCGCCGTCAGCAGACCGCGGACGTCGCCGTCGGCGGCGCCGATGAGCTCCACGCGGACGTCCGGGGCCAGCAGCCGTGCCAGGGCGACCAGTTCCTCCGCGCCGCGGGCCCGGGAGAGCTGCCCGAGGTAGACCACGCGGTCGTCGCCCGGCGCCGGCGGGGGCTCCGAGGGGACGGTGACCAGGTTCGGCACCACGGGGTGCGCCCGGCGGAACCGGCGCTGGTAGGCGTCCTCGGCCAGCAGCAGGTGCAGATGCCGCTCGGCGGCGAGTTCGGCCGCGCGCACGACGAGGCGCAGCGGCGGGCGCAGCGGCCGCGGCACCCAGGCCTTCATGGTGAGGGCGGCGGCGGTGTCCTCGTGGACGTCCCAGACGACGGCGGGCCGCCGGACACCGGCGCGGTGCCAGTGCCGCAGGGTGCGCGGCAGGGCGAGCAGGAGTTCGGGGTCGTGGAGCAGGACGGCGTCGACGGCGGGCCCGCGCCGTACCAACAGCCGCCGGGCCGCGCGGACGGCGGCGCGCCGGTCGCGTCCGGTGGCCCGGGGCAGGTCGACGCCCTCGACCCCGGGGCGGGGCGGGGTCGCCCGCGCGGTGAACGGCGCGGCATAGGTGACGGTGTGGCCGTGGGCGATGAGGGCGGCTATCTGCCGGTGCAGGATGCGCGCGTCCTCGGGGTGGTGCACGACGGTGACGACCAGTACGTGCATCACAGCACCTCGACGTCCGGCCGGAAGATCCGTCCGCGCGTGTCGAACAGCAGGCGGGCCCGGTCCGCCACCACCTGCAGGTCGTACGCGCTGTGGTCCTGCAGGAGGACCGTCAGGTCGTGCTCGTGCAGGGCGGCGGCCAGGTCGCCGGCCCTGGGGACGGTTTCGCCGTCCACCTCCCAGTCGGCCACGAAGGGGTCGTGGAAGGAGATCCCGGTGCCGAGCCTGCGCAGCAGCCGGGCCACGGGGACGGCTGGGCTCTCGCGCCGGTCGGCGATGTCGGGCTTGTAGGTGACGCCGAGCAGCAGCACCCGCGATCCTTGCAGCGCCTTCCCGGCCGTGTTGAGCAGGTCCTGCGCCCTGCGCACCACGTACTCCGGCATCCGGTGGTTGATCTCCCGGGCGAGTTCGACGAAGCGGAACTCGTAGCCGAGCGTGCGGACCTTGTACGACAGGTAGTTGGGGTCGATCGGGATGCAGTGGCCGCCCACGCCGGCGCCGGGCCGGAAGGCCTCGAAGCCGAAGGGCTTGGTCGCGGCGCAGTCGATGGCGTTCCAGATGTCCACGCCCAGTTCGCGGCAGAGGACGGCCAGTTCGTTGACGAGCGCGATGTTGACGTGGCGGTAGGTGTTCTCGAGCAGCTTGGCCATCTCGGCCTCGCGGGTGCCCTTGGCCCGGACGACGGTGTCGACGAGCTTGCCGTAGAAGGCCACGGCGCGTGCCGCGCACCCGGGCGTGTGCCCGCCGACGATCTTCGGGGTGTCGCGGAAGCCGTGGGTGCGGTTGCCCGGGTCGATCCGCTCGGGTGAGAAGGCGAGGGCGAAGTCCGGCCCGGCGCGCAGTCCCGAGCCCTCCTCGAGGATGGGCCGGACGACCTCGTCGGTCGTGCCGGGGTAGGTCGTGGACTCCAGGACGACCAGGACGCCGGGGCGCAGCCGCGCGGCGACCGCCCCGGCCGCGCCGGTGACCGCGGTCAGGTCGGGTCCGCCGTCCTCGGACAGCGGCGTGGGGACGCAGATGACGACGGTCTGCGCCTCCCCCAGGCACTCCTGGCCGGTGGTGGCGGTGAAGCCGGCGGCCAGCATGCGCCGCAGGTCGTCGTCGGTGACGTCGTCCACGTGCGAGCGGCCGGAGTTGAGGGCGTCGACCACCGAGGGGTCCAGGTCGTGCCCGACGACGCTGAGTCCGACCGCCGCCGCCTCCCTGGCGAGGGGCAGTCCGACGTATCCGAGGCCTACGACTGCGAGCTGCACCGTCATGCCGCACCATCCAGAGCGCTATACGGCCCCCAGACCGCGGTAGGCGTCGCGCGTCCGCCCCGCGATGTGCGCCCACGTACGGTCGCGGGCCACTCGTGCGCGGGCGGCGGCGCCCATCATCCGCCGTTGATTTGGACTATAGAGCAATACTTCGAGCGTATCTGCCCAGGCATTTACGTCTCCTGATGGAATTAGCCTCCCGTTCACCTGGTCTTCGACCAGCTCACCCATCGCCGTGACATCACTTGCCGCGATGGGAAGACCGCTCGCCATCGCCTCCACCGGCTTGAGAGGGGTCACGAGATGGCACACCCGCTCCCCCGTCCGGGGCACCGCGAAGACGTCCAGCACGGCGTGGTGGGCCCGCACCTCTGCGTGCGGCACACGGCCCGTGAACAGGGCGGCGTCCCCCAGGCCGAGCCCGGCCGCCTGCCGCTCCAGTGCGGGCCGCAGCGGGCCGTCCCCCACGATCAGCAGGCGCAGCGGCACCCCCCGGCGGCGCAGTTCGGCCCCGGCGCGCAGCAGGGTGCCGACGCCCTCGTGGGGCGTGAGCGTGGAGACGGTGCCCACGACCACCTCACCGGGGCGGATGCCGAGGCGGGTCCGCAGCTCACCGGGGTCGGGCAGGGGCTGGAGGAAGACCTCGTCCACGGCGTTGGGCACGACCCGCACCCGGTCCTCGGGGACCCCGCGGGAAACGATCTCCTCCTTCATGGCCTCGCCGAGGGTGAGCACCAGGTCGGCGGCCTTCATGCAGTGCGTCTCCAGGGCCCGCCGCTCGCGGTACGACGCGCTGTCACGGGCTCGCCCGGGCCCCTGCGTCAGCCAGGTCTCCTCCAGGAAGCCGCGCACCTCGTAGACGACGGGCAGGCCGAACGATTCGCGCAGCGCGAGCGCCACTCGGCCGTTCGGGTGATCCGTGGCCGCGTGCAGGACCGCGGGGCGCAGCCGTTCGACGAGCCGGGCGGCGAGCTCGGCGTTGCGGGCGAGGGCGGCCGCCGGCGTCCCGGGCATCCGCACGGGCAGCAGGCGGTGGTACGGCACCCCGTCCACGACCTGCGCCGGCCGTCCGTCCCAGACCCCCTGGGCCACGGGGAAGCCCATCCGGGTGACGACCTGCGGGTCCAGGCCCGCCTGCCGCTGGGCGCGCGCGATGGCGTGCGTCCTGACGGTGTAACCGGCGTTCCGGTACGGCAGGGAGTTGGTGACCAGGTGCAGCACCCGCCCCGGCACCGCCGCCCCCGGCACGCCGGCGGGGGCGGGGACGCCGCGCGGCCCGTACGCGGAGGCACCGCCGCGCCCCCGGTGCGGATCGCGCTCGGGCAGCCGGGCCAGCACCCACCGGGCGGGCCGCCGCGCCGGTCCCGGGGCGACCCGCAGGGCCAGGGACGCCGCGCGCACCGGGTCGTCCCGCAGATGACGTACCGCCACGGAGGCGGCGAGAATCAAGGCACGAAGAGTACGACGACGCACATTCCCACCCTAAGCACGGCAAGTGAACGGGAGGCACCGTGCTCGGCTCGGTAGTCCACGTGGTCGGTGCCCGGCCCAACTTCGTCAAGGCCGCCCCGGTCGTCGCCGCACTGCGCGAGGCGGGGCAGCCGCAGTCCGTGGTGCACACCGGACAGCACTACGACGAACGCATGTCGCACGTCTTCTTCCGGGAGCTCGGCCTGCCCGAGCCGGACGTCGACCTCGGCGTCGGTTCCGGCAGCCACGCCCGGCAGACCGCCGCACTGCTGACCGCGCTGGAGGACGAGCTGTCCGCCCGCGCCCCCGCCCTGGTGACGGTGTACGGGGACGTCAACTCCACGCTGGCCGCCGCCCTGGTCTCCGCCAAGCTGGGGCTGCCCGTGGCGCACGTCGAGGCGGGCCTGCGCAGCTTCGACATGACGATGCCGGAGGAGGTCAACCGGCGGCTGACCGACCAGCTCGCCGACCTGCTCTTCGTCACCAGTCCGGAGGCGGTGGGCCATCTGGCCGACGAGGGCGTGGACACCGCCCGGGTGCACTTCGTCGGCAACCCGATGATCGACACCCTCCTGGCCCACCTCCCGCGGTTCGACCCGGAGGCCGCGCGCGCCGCCCACGGGCTGTCGGGGCGCTACGGCGTCGTGACGCTGCACCGTCCGGTCAACGTCGACGACCCGGCCGCCGCGGCCGCCGCCGTGGCGGCGCTGCGCGAGGCGGCGCGGCACCTGGAACTGGCGGTCCCGCTGCACCCGCGCGGCCGGGTCGCGCTGGAGGCGGCGGGGCTCGGCGACACGCCCGGCATCCGGATCCTGGAGCCGCTCGGCTACCTGGAGTTCATGGGACTGCTGCGGGGCGCCGCCGCGGTGGTCACCGACTCGGGCGGGGTGCAGGAGGAGACCACCGTCCTGGGCGTGCCCTGCCTGACGCTGCGCCCGAACACCGAACGGCCGGTGACGGTCACCCACGGCACCAACCGCCTGGTGACCCCCGACGGGCTGGCCCCAGCCCTGCTCAAGGCGCTGGACGGCGAAGCGCCCGCCCCCGAGGGACCTCCGCTGTGGGACGGCCGCTCGGGGCCCCGCATCGCCCGGATCGTCACCGAGTGGCTGGACCACCATGTCTGAGCCGCGCCCGTCCGGCCCGCTCGCCTACTGGGACGCCCGCCACCGCGGGCACGACGACCTGGCGTCCGGCGGCCACATCGGCCTCGACCGGCCGGGGAACGAGATCTTCTACGCGCTGCGGATCGCGGAGGTGCTGCGCATCACCGGCGACTGCGAACGCGCCACCGATCCGCTGCTCGTGCTCGACGCGGGCTGCGGCAAGGGCCACTTCGCGCGGGCCCTGGCCCGGTGCGGCCATCTCGTCGACGCGATCGACGCCAGCCCCTCGGCGGTGGAGCACTGCCGCGCGCTCGGCGGCGGCCCCCGCTACGCGGTGGCGGAGCTGTCGGCGTGGCGGAGCCCGTGGCTGTACGACGTGGTGCTCGCCGTGGACGTGCTCTTCCACGTGCTCGACGACGCCGCCTGGCGGGCCGCGCTGGTCAACCTCGCCTGTCTCGTCCGGCTGACCGGCCGGCTGGTCGTCACCGACGAGGACGCGCCCGGGCGCGTGGCCCGCGGCGACTACATCCTGCACCGCCCCGCGGCCGAGTACCGCGCCGCCGTCGAGCCGCTCGGACTGCGGTACGGCGGCTTCACGCCGTACGGTTTCCGGGAGAACAGGGTCGGTTTCCACGTCTTCACGAGGACCTCCTGATGCGCCTTCTCGATCTGCTCCACCCGCACCTGGACGGGGTGACCGAGGTCGTCGACGCCACCGGCGGCGGCATCCCGCTCGGCCCGTACCTGCACCTGCCGGAGGGCGTCCGGCTGCGCTCCTGCGCGCCCGGTGACGAGGAACCGGTGGGTGAGGGACGGCTCGTCCTGCTGTCGTACGGCCCCGACCCGCACCGGCACGGTGACGAGGAGGCCTGCCTCGCGGCGCTGCGGCGCATGCGGCCCGGCGGCAGAGGGCTGATCGTGTTCGGCCATCGCGGCGCCGAACTGCCCTACCACCGGCTGCTCGACGCCCTGGTGGCGCAGCGCTGCCAGGTGCTGCGGGCAGCCAGCCTGGACTACCTGCACCTGCACGGCGGCGCGGTCTTCACCTGCGCCAAGGCACTGCTGCCGCTCCTGGACCCGGCCGGGCGGACCGTGCCCGGCGAGGACGGCACCGCGCTGCGGCTGGCCGGCGAGTACGTGCTGGCGGAGTTCGTGTCGCGCGCCGAGCGGGCTCGGATGCTGGAGCTGGAACGGCGGCACGAGGAGGACCGCCGCGCGCTGGAACAACTGCGGGACGGCACGGACGGTGAGCGGACCGCGGCCCTGACCCACGAGCGCGACCGGCTCGCGGCCGAACTGCGGCGCGCCCGGGAGCGGATCGAGGTGCTGGAGGCCCGGGTCGCCATGCTGCAGGGCTCGACCTCGATGCGGGTGGGCCAGGCACTGGTCTCGGCCGCCCGGTCGCCCCTGCGCGGTTCGACGCGGCTGCCGCGCGAGCTGTACGGGATGTGGCGCGGCCGCGGCAAGGGCGGCCGGCCGTCGGCGGCCCGGCCGGGCGGGCCGGCCGCCGCCGCGGCACCGGGTGCGGCCGAGGCCGCGGCCGACGGGCACCTGCACCTGGCCCACCGGGCGTTCACGGCGGGCCCCCGCGACCGACTGGTCGTCGCCGGCGTGCTGGACGCCGCGACCGCGGCCGACTTCGCCCACGACGCCGTCGTCAACCGCGTGCTGCCGCACGACGCGCGGCAGGTCGCCGAACGCACCGATCCGGACGTGCTGGTCGTACAGCTCAGCGCCTGCCTCTCCGGCCCGTGGGCGCACACCGGCACCGGCACGGCGCCCGACCTGGACCGGCGGCTGGCCGAACTCCTCGCCGCCGCCCACGCGCTCGGCCGCACCGCCGTGCTGTGGCGGGACGCCCCTGCCTCCGCCGCCCCCGGCCTGGCGCCGTTTCCCTGGGACGCCGTGCTCGACGGGGACACCGGGGTGCAGCCGGCCCGGCTGGACCCGGCCACGGTGGACCGCGCCGGTCTCCGGGAGATCTTCACCTCCCGCGCCACGCGGGTCCGGCTGTCGGAGCTCGCCAGGATCGCCGGGGCGGCGGACCCGCTGGACGCCCGGCGGGTGGCCGTACTGGCCGACCCGCGCGGCGACGCCGAGATCTCGCGCCTGGTCGCGCAGGTCATGGCGCAGCGGTACCGCCCCGCCGAGGTGCTGGTGCCCGAGCCCGGAACGGCCTACGCGGAGCTCGCCGCGGGCGGGGTCACCGTACGGGCGGCGGCGGACGGGCCGGACGCGCCCTGGATCGCGGACTGGTCGGACCTCGCGGAGGAACGGTCGGCGGTCCACCTGCTGGACCTGATGTGCGCCCAGGAGTGCTCCGGGGCCGACGCGGTGGGTTTCAGCGCGGACACCGCGGGCTTCGTGCCGCACGTCAACGGCTTCCGCCCGGCGCTGGTGCGCAGGACGCTGTGGCCGTCCCCCGGAGCGGGGCGGCTGTTCACGATCCGCCCGGAGGAGGTCCGATGACGGGCACGCGCACGGTCAGGGCGATGGTCTACGGGGACGTGGACCTCAACCTCATCGACGGTTCCGCGGTGTGGGCCCAGTCCACGGTGCAGGCGCTGGCCCGGGCCGGCTGCCGGACCCGGCTGGTGCTGAAGGCGCCGGTGCGCACCGGGCGGCTGGTCGATCCGCTGGCGGAGCTGCCGGGGGTGTCCGTCGTACCGACCGGGCACGTCCTCTCGCCCGTCCAGGCCGCGCGGGTGCTGCGCGAACGAGACGAGCAGGAGCCGTGCGACCTGCTGGTGCTGCGCGGACGCCGGCTGGTGGCGCAGGTCGTCGCCGACGGTGCCTTCGACGGGCGGATCTGGGCGTACCTCACCGACATCCCGCAGTCGGCGGCGCACATGACGGAGGAGGCCGTCGGCGAGCTGACCCGGATCGCCGAGGCGTCCCGCCATCTGCTGTGCCAGACGGAGGAGTTGCGCTGCTTCATCGAGGCCTGGGTGCCGGCCGCGTGCGGCAGGTGCGTGCTGTACCCGCCGAGCGTGCCCGTCCCGGACTTCGCGGTGCCGGAGCACGACGCGGCGAGGGGCCCCGTGCGCATGGTGTACACGGGGAAGTTCGCGCCGCGCTGGAACACCCTGGAGATGACGGAGCTGCCGGGCGCGCTGGCCGCCCGGGGGATCAGGGCCGAGCTGCACACCGTCGGCGACAAGATCCACGACGACCCGCGGCACCCCGGCTTCCACGCGGCCATGGAACACGCGCTGCGCACCGCGACCGGCGTGGTGCACCACGGCGGCACGCCGCGCCAGGAGGCCATGCGGATCGCCGCGGGCTGCGACCTGGGGCTCGGCTGGCGCCACCCGGAGCTGGACGCGAGCCTGGAACTGTCGACGAAGGTGCTGGAGTTCGGGACGCTGGGGCTGCCCGTCGTGCTCAACCGCACCCCCGCGCACGAGGCGTTGCTCGGTGCCGACTACCCGCTGTTCGTCCCGGGCCGGGGCACCCTCGACGACGCGGCGGAGGCGGTCGCCACCGCCGCCGGCTCCCCCGAGGCCTACCGCACGGCCGCCCGGCGCTGCCGCGAGGCCGCCGCGCACTTCTCCCTTGACCGGGCCGCCGAACGGCTGCGGGGCCTGGTCGAACGGGCCCTGCCCGCCGCACCGGCCGGGCTCGCCGGGCGCGGCCGGCCGTTGCGGGTCGTCGTCGCCGGGCACGACCTGAAGTTCTTCACCCGGCTTCTGGACCACCTCCAGGCCCTGCCCGGGGTCGAGGTGCGGGTCGACGCGTGGGAGGCGCTGGCCCGGCACGACGCGGCGGCCGGCAAGGAGCTCGCCGCCTGGGCCGACGTCGTGGTCGTCGAGTGGTGCGGGCCCGCGGCCGTCTGGTACAGCCGTCACAAGCGGCGCGGCTCCCGCCTGGTGGTGCGGCTGCACCGCTTCGAGCTGTACGCCGGTTACCCCGCGCAGGTCGACATCGACGCCGTCGACCGCGTCGTGTGCGTCAGCCCGCACTACAACCGGCTCACGCGGGAACGCACCGGCTGGCCGCAGGAGAAGCTCGTCACCATCCCCAACTGGGTCGACGACCGGCAGCTGGACCGCCCCAAGGTCCCCGACGCCCGCTACCGCCTCGGCATGATCGGCATCGCTCCATCACGCAAGCGGCTCGACCTGGGTCTGGACGTGCTCGAGGCCCTGCGGGCCCGGGACCCGCGGTGGCGGCTGTCGGTGAAGTCCAAGATGCCCTGGGACTACTGGTGGATCTGGAACAAGCCCGAGGAGCGGGCCCACTACGACGCCGTGCTGCGGCGGGTGCAGTCGGGCCCCCTGGAGGACGCCGTGGTCTTCGACGACTTCGGACCCGACGTGGCCGGCTGGCTGCGGCGCATCGGCTTCGTGCTCTCCACCAGCGACGACGAGAGCTTCCACCTCGCCCCGGCCGAGGGCATGGCCTCCGGGGCGGTGCCCGCCCTGCTGCCCTGGCCGGGTGCCGACGCGATCTACGAGCGCCGCTGGATCCACGACTCCCCCTCGGCCATGGCGGACGCGATCGCCACGCTGGCGGCCGACGGCTGGGAGGAGGCGGGCGAGCAGGCCCGCGGCTGGCTGCGCGAGTCCTTCGGTCTGGACTCGGTCCGCGCGGCGTGGACGGAGCTGGTCACCGGCTCGGCGCCGTGACGCCCATGGGCGCGACCGCCGGGGCGGAGATGGCGGTGGTGGCGGCGGTGGCGGCCTGCCCGCGGGCGGCCACCGCGCGGCTGTAGCGCGTCGTGAAGACGACGGGAAGGGCGAAGCCGCAGATCTTGACGGCGATGATCCCGGCGAGCGCGTGCGGGGCGGCCGAGAGCAGGACGGCAAGCAGCGCGGCGTTGACGGTGAAGGAGGCCGCCCACACCGCGGTGATGATCACGTTGGTGCGGAGGAAGACCGGGTTGTCCCAGACCGCGGACGGGACCATGGACCTGGCGATGCCGAGGGTGAACGGCTTGCGGACGGCCAGCGAGCCCCAGGCCGTGAGGGCGAGCCAGCCGAGCGAGAGCGCCGTGTTGTAGGGCTCGAGCGGTGAGTGCGGGGCGGCGAAGGCCAGTGCCGCGAGCAGGGCGAAGAAGGCCCCGGAGCTGAGTTCGACCACGAACCGGTCCGCCGGGCGGCCGGCGCGGCGCTCCCTCGCGACCAGCCCGGCCGAGAGCACGAGGCCGGCGAGCGCCCCGTAGCGCCAGTCGGCCTCGGTGGCGACGACCGCGAAGGCGATCCACGGAAGGAAACTGCGCAGGTACCCCATGGCGAACCCCGTTCTTCTCGACCTTCCAGTTCTGACATGTCAAAGTTAAAAGCTCCACTCGCGACATGTCAATATTGGAATGTTAGGATGCCGGGCATGAGCCTTCGCCATGCCGTCCTGGGACTCCTCGCCGATCACCCGGCGAGCGGATACGACCTGCTCAGGACGTTCCAGACCTCCCTCGCCAACGTCTGGCCCGCCACCCAGAGCCAGCTCTACACGGAGCTGAACCGGCTCGCCGAGGCCGGGCTGGTGACCGTCGCCGCCGAGGGGCCGCGCGGACGCAAGGAGTACGCCCTCACCGAGGCGGGACGCGCGGAGCTGCTCCACTGGCTCACCGAGGTCGAGCCGCAGCGCAACCGCCGCAGCGACGCGCTGCTGAGGGTCTTCTTCCTCGACCAGGTCGACCCCGCCCAGGCCCGCGCCTATGTGGAGCGGGAGGGGAAGGTGGCCGCCGAGCACCACGAGGGCCTGCTCGAGCTCGAGCGCTCCGTCGACTGGGACGCCGGCGGCGACCTCGCATTCTACGGCCGGCTGACCCTGGAATGGGGGCTGCGCTTCACCAGGATGCAGCAGGAGTGGGCCGCCTGGGCGGCCGAGCACATCCGCGATCGCGCGCCGGGGGACACCGCCCGGCCGTAGCATGGCGCCGGGGTGGTGACTGGAGGTGCACATGACCACAGAAGAGTCGCCGTACGACGTGCTCGTCGTCGGCGGATCCGGGGTGGACACCGTGGTGCGGGTGGACAACCTGCCCGTACCCCTCGCGGACTCCCTGGGGGTGGAGCCGGTCCGGGAGTGGCCCGGCCAGACCGGCGGCAACGTGGCACTGGGCTGCCGCGCCCTCGGCATGAGCGTGAAGTTCCTCGACTTCGTCGGCGAGGACTGGATCGGCTCCATGCTCAGGGAGCGTCTGGCCAAGGGCGACGTCGACTTCGAGGCACTGATCTCCCCCGCCGGGACCCGGCGGGCCGTCAACCTCGTGGACTCCGCGGGCCGCCGGATGTCCTTCTACGACGGGCGCGACCCGGCGGACCTGCGGATGCCGCGCGAGTTCTACCTGCCGCACCTGCGCCGGGCCCGCCACGTGCACCTGTCGATCTCGCACTTCACCCGCTTCCTCTACGACGACATCGAGGAACTCGGCCTGCCCGTCTCGACCGACCTGCACGACTGGGACGGACTGGCCGAGCACCAGCGGGAGTTCGCCCGCCGATCCGACCTGGTCTTCCTCAGCGCCGCGGCGGCGGGCGAGCGCATCGCCGACGTCATGCGCGGGATCCTGCGCGACGGCCGCGCCCAGGCCGTGATCGCCACCGCGGGGGCGGGCGGCGCCTATCTGCTGGCGCGCGACGGGGGCAGCACGCCCCGGCACATCCCGGCTGTCACCCCGCCCGGCCCGGTGGTGGACTCCAACGGGGCGGGCGACGCCTTCCTCTGCGGCTTTCTGCACGGGCGCACGCGCGGACTGGACTTCGAGTCCTGCGCCCGCCTCGGCGCGACGGCGGGCGCGTACACCTGCACGGCGGGCGGCAACCTGGCCCTCATCGACGCCGCGACGCTCGATTCCGCTCAGGTCTCGCGCTCCGGCTCGTAGTCGGCCTCCTCCAGTCCGAAGGTCCAGGCGACGCCCTCGCGGGCCGTCCGGGTCCGCGGCGGCACCCGCAGCCAGTAGGTGCGGTGGGTGCCGTCCGGCTCCGGTGTGGAGTTGAGGACCTCGACCATCACCAGCGGCTCGTCCCCCTCCAGTTCGATCCGCCACAGCACCCCGGCCGCGTCCCGCTGCACGGGCTCCGCCCCGGACTCCTCCAGGTAGCGCTCGTAGCCGTAGTGCTCCAGCATCACCCGGCGCAGCTCGGCGTTCTCCTCCTCGCGTATGCGGCGCGGGGTCAGACCGGCGAGCCCGTCGAGGAACTCGGCGGGGACCGGCATGCCGCGCCAGGCGTGCAGTGCGAAACCGTCCGCGAAGGCCAGCGCGGGGCCGTCGCCTCGGTCCAGCCTGCCCGCCTCGTCCCGGTGCAGTTCCAGGGGGCGTTCGGCGACGACCGCCGTCCGCTCGTACGGCCACCACCAGCCGGCGTTGCGGGCGACCACGGCGACACCGGCCAGCTCCCGGGTGCCCTCCCGGCCGTCGAAGGCGGCCAGCCATGCCGCGTCGTGCTGTCCGAGCACGGCGTCGAGCAGCGCGAGCCGCACGGCCTGCGCGCCCCCGGGCACACCGGGCGCGGCGTCGACCACGGCGGTCCGTATCCGCTCGGTGAGCAGCACCGTCGTGTCCCACAACTGCGCGCCCGTGACGGCCCAGTGGTCCGCCCAGCCGGCCGGCCCGAGCCGGTCGGCGACCCGCTCCCGTGCCGCGGCCCACGGCAGCGTCCGCACGGCGTCGCGGACGCTGCCGCCCGCCGTGCCGTCCGCCGTCAGGCGCACGGCCAAGGCCACGGCCTCCAGCGGTGAGGCCGCCCACACGATCCGTTCGGGCTCGGGCAGCCCGGCCAGCCGGTAGGCCAGGCGCACCCCGTCCTCCGCCGCCGCCCGGTCCGCGGGTCCGGTCCTCGCGACGACCTCTCGCCACAGCGCCGTCGTGTCCGTCGCGGTTTCCGTGTCCGCCGCACCCGTGTCCGCCGCGGCCGTGCTCGCCACCGTCGTCATCGCTCCGCTCCCCCGTCCTCGTCAGTCCGCCACGACGCGCACCGCGCCGGGCACGTACTCGCGCTGCCGCACCACGCGGTACCAGCCCTTGGGCAGCGGTATCGCGGCGTGCTCCTCGTGCACCACCCGCCCGCCGTCCGGGAGATGGAGATACGCCGCCCCGAACGGCCCGGCCTCGCGCACCAGGCTCCCCGGCCCGACCACCGCGTGGGCGTGCCCGGTCACCTCGCCGAGGGCCAGCACGAGCCTGCCCCGCGGGTCCCTCGGCTGCCGCGGCAGCCGGTCCGTGCCCGGCGGCACGGCCGCCTCCGCGACGGGCACGATCAGGACGTCCCCCTGCCGGTACATGCGTGTCTCCCTCCGCCGTCGGCACCCGCCGACCCGATGTCCACGACGCTACGCGGGGGGTGTGACAACGCCCCCCCGCCGGACTGTGCACAACCCGCGGCAGCCGTTGTCCGAGCGGCTTGGTAGAACTCTTCGCGAGCGGGCACACCCGCCTCTCGCCAGTGGCGGCACCGCCTCCATGGCAGCACCACCTCCAAGGCACCGCGTCCGTCCACCTCGGGAGACCACCGATGTCCTACGTCGAACATCTGCAGGAACTGAACGGCCTGCCGGCCTTCGACTTCCCCGCCCCCGGCGCGCGGCAGGAACTGCCAGCCACCGGCGCGGTGGCGTGGCGACTGGCCGTCAACCCCTGGGAGGACGACGCGAAGGAGACCTTCGCGCAGCTGTGGGACCGCTTCCTGGAGACGGTGGAGCCCGCCGGGGTGCGGGCCGTGGTCGTGGGGCAGTGGGGCGAGCCGTACGACAACGACTCCGGTGCCATCGTGCGGCTGCTGGTGGACGCCCGGGAACGGCTGACCGCGCTGGAGGCCGTGTTCATCGGCGACCTGGAGATGGAGGAGGCCGAGATCTCCTGGATCGAGCAGTCCGACGTGACGCCGGTGCTCGAGGCCTACCCGCAGCTGGAGGTACTGGGCGCCCGCGGCGGCACGGGGCTGCGTTTCCCCGCCGTCCGCCACCAGCGGCTGCGCACGCTCCGCTTCGAGGCGGGCGGCCTGCCCGGCGAGGTCGTCCGCGGTGTCGCCGCGAGCGAACTCCCCGCGCTGGAGCACCTGGAGCTGTGGCTCGGCGTGGAGGAGTACGGGGGCGACGCCGGCGTCGCCGACCTCGCGCCGGTCCTCGCCGGCGGGCGCTTCCCCGCGCTGCGCCACCTCGGCCTGCGCAACAGCGAGATCCAGGACGAGATCGCCGCCGCCGTCGCCGCGGCCCCCGTCGTGGCCCAGCTCTCCTCGCTCGACCTGTCCCTGGGCGTGCTCACCGACGAGGGCGTGACCGCCCTGCTCGCCGGCCAGCCGCTGACCCATCTGAACTGGCTCGACCTCCACCACAACTTCGTCACCGAGCCCGTCGCCGAGCGCGTGCGGGCCGCCCTCGAGCCCTCGGGCGTCGAGGTCGACCTCTCGGACCCCGGTGACGAGGACGAGTGGGACGGCGAGGTCCACCGCTACACCGCCGTCGCCGAGTGAGGACGTCATGACCGTGACACACCATCTGAAGACCTTCCACGGGCTGCCCGTGCACACGCTGCCCGAGGCCGGCGGCGCCGAGCTGCCCGGACCCGACGCCGTGGCCTGGCGGCTGGACTGCTTCGAGGCCGGCGAGATCGCCTTCTCCCGGGTGTGGGCCCACTTCACGTCGGCGGTCGACACCACGCGGGTGCGGGCGCTCGTCCTCGGGCCCTGGTGGGACGACGAGTACACCGAACTGCGTCCCGCGCTCGACCTGATACTGGCGGACGCGGAGCGCTTCCCCGCGCTGCGCGCCCTGTTCCTCGCCGACGTGACCGGCGAGGAGTGCGAGGTCTCCTGGCTGCAGCTGACCGACGTCACACCCGTCCTCGAGCGCTTCCCGCTGCTGGAGGAGTTCGGTGTCCGCGGCGGCGACTCGCAGGGCCTCGGCGAGGAACCGCTGTCGCTGCGCCCCGTCCGCCACGAGGCGCTGCGCGTGCTGCGCTTCGAGTCCGGCGGGCTGCCCGGGGCTGTGGTGCGGGCGGTCGGCGCCTGCGAGCTGCCCGCGCTGGAGCACCTGGAGCTGTGGCTCGGCGTGGAGCAGTACGGGGGCGACGCCACCGTCGCCGACCTCGCGCCGGTCCTCGCCGGCGGCCGCTTCCCGGCACTGCGTCACCTCGGCCTGCAGGACAGCGCGTTGCAGGACGAGATCGCGGCGGCCGTGGCCTCCGCGCCCGTCGTCGCGCAGCTGGAGACGCTGAGCCTGTCCATGGGCACGCTCACCGACACCGGTGCCGAGGCGCTGCTCGGCGGCCAGCCGCTCACCCACCTCAAACGGCTCGACTTGCACCACCACTTCGTGAGCGTGGCCGTGGCCGAGCGGCTGCGCGCGGCCGTGGGCTCCGCGGGCACCGAGGTCGACCTGTCGGAGCACTGCGAGCCGCACCGCTGGCGGGACGAGGAGTGGCGCTATGTCGCCGTCTCCGAATAGCGGCACCGGTGGTGCGCTCCGCATCGCCGTGGTCGGCAACCCCGGCAACCGCAGGACGACGCTGTTCACCGACGCGGTGCGTGCCGCGGGCCATCCCGCGCCGCGCGTGCTGGCGTGGCGCGACGTGCTGCGCGGACGGTACGCCTTCGCGCCCGGCGAGTTCGTGCGCGTCGACTCCCCCGGCGAGGACGCCGAGGTGGACCGGCTGCTGCGGGGCGCCGACGACCCGGCCCGGGTCGAGGGCACCGCGCTGTGGTACCGGCGCTTCACCGCCGCCGTGCGCGAGGTGACGGACGCGGCCCGCCGGGCCGGTGCGGTGCCGTCGGCGGACGCCGGCGAGATCGCCGTCCTGTTCGACAAGCGCCGCTGCCACGCCCGGCTCGCCGCCGCGGGCGTCCCGGTGCCCCCCGCACCCGGCGGGCCGCCGGTCCGCGGCTGGGCCGAGCTCAGGGAGCGGCTGCGCGCCGCGGGGATCTCCCGGGCGTTCCTCAAGCCCGCGCACGGTTCCTCCGGCTCCGGGGTGGTGGCGCTGGCGACGGCGGGCCCCGGCCGGATCAGGGCCACGACCTCGGTGGAGACCACCGCCGGCGGTCGCCTGTTCAACTCGCTGCGGGTGCGCGAGTACCGCACGGAACCGGAGGTGGCCGCCCTCGTCGACGCGCTGGCCCCGGACGGGCTGCACGTCGAACGCTGGCTGCCCAAGGCGTCCCAGGACGGACGGGCGGCCGACCTGCGGGTGGTGGTGGTCGCCGGCCGCGCCACGCACGCCGTCGTCCGCACCAGCCCGCACCCGATGACGAACCTGCACCTCGGCGGCTCCCGCGGCGACCTGGACACGGCACGCGCGGCGATCCGCGCCGCGGGCGGCGACTTCGGCGACGTGCTCACGACCGCCGAACGGGCTGCCGCGTGCTTCCCCGGCACGCTCTGCGTCGGCGTGGACGTCCTGCCCGCGACCGGCTGGCGCCGCTTCGCCGTCGGCGAGGTCAACGCCTTCGGGGATCTGCTGCCCCGGCTCACCGGCCTCCCGGGCAGCGCCGCCGAGGGCCTGGACACCTACGCCGCCCAGGTCGCCGCCGTACCGGCCGCGATGGAACGCGCGCGACGCGAGGAGCACCACCATGACACCACCGCTTGACATGAACCAGATCGTGGGCAGCCACGACATCCTGATGGTCACGCTGGACACCCTCCGCCACGACGTGGCGGAGGAGCTGGCCGCGGCCGGCCGCATCCCCCACCTGGGCCGCCATCTGCCCGGCGGCCGCTGGGAGCGCCGGCATGCGCCGGGCAGCTTCACCTACGCCTCCCACCAGGCCATCTTCGCGGGCTTCCTGCCCACGCCCACCACGCCCGGTCCGCACCCCCGGCTGTTCGCGGCGCGCTTCGCCGGCAGCGAGAGCACCGCGGACGGCACCTTCGTGTACGACACCCCCGACCTGGTGTCGGGCCTGGCCGCGGCCGGCTACCGCACGGTGTGCATCGGTGGCGTCGGCTTCTTCAACAAGCAGGCGCCGCTGGGGTCGGTGCTGCCCGGGCTCTTCCAGGAGAGCCACTGGGAACCGGAGTTCGGCGTGCCCTCCCCCACCTCCTTCGAGGCGCAGGTCGACCGCGCCGAGGAGGTCGTCGCCGCCCTGCCGCCCGAGCGGCGGCTGTTCCTGTTCGTGAACGTGTCGGCGCTGCACCAGCCCAACTGGTTCCACCTGCCGGGCGCCACCCGGGAGGCGGGCGACTCCCGCGCCACCCACGCCGCCGCCCTGGAGTACGTCGACCGCCACATCGGCAGGCTCTTCGCCGCCGCCTCGAGCCGCCGTCCGTGCCTGGCCGTCGTCTGCTCCGACCACGGCACGGCGTACGGCGAGGACGGCCACACCGGCCACCGCATCGGCCACGAGGTCGTGTGGACGGTGCCCTACGCCCACTTCCTCCTCGACGGGGCCGCCCGATGACTCCCACCGACCTGACGCTCTCCCCGACGCCCCCGGCCGCGGCCGCCGTGCGCCCGTACCGGCACTACGTGTACGCGTACCCGCACAAGACGGCCTACCGAGCGCTGCCCCGCGAGCGGTCCCGGCTGAGCGACCTGTGGGCGGACGAGCCCAAGGAAGCGCTGTCCCTCTACTTCCACATCCCGTTCTGCGAGGTCCGCTGCGGTTTCTGCAACCTCTTCACCAGGATCGGAGCACCCGACGGCCTGGCCACCGCCTACCTGGACGCGCTGGAGCGCCAGGCCGCGGCGGTACGGGAAGCGCTCGGCGAGGGGGCGCGGTTCGCCAACGCCGCGTTCGGCGGCGGCACTCCGACGTATCTGGAGGCCGCCGAGCTGGAGCGGCTCTGCGACCTCGCCGAACACGGCCTGGGGGCCGACCTGCGGGCGATACCGCTCTCCGTCGAGGCCTCGCCGGCCACCGCTACCGCCGACCGGCTGTCGGTGCTGGCGGAACGCGGCACGACCCGGCTGAGCCTGGGGGTGCAGAGCTTCGTCGAGGCCGAGGCCCGCGCCGCCGTCCGCCCACAGCGCCGTGCCGACGTCGAGGCGGCGCTGGGCAGGATCCGGGAGGCGGGCATCCCCGTCCTCAACGTCGACCTGATCTACGGCATCGACGGCCAGACCGAGCGCTCCTGGACGGAGTCCCTGGACGCCGCGCTCGCGTGGGGCCCTGAGGAGCTGTACCTGTACCCGCTGTACGTCCGCCCGCTCACCGGCCTGGGCCGGCACGCCGCCGGCACCGCGCGGGGCGGGGCGGCGGGCGACCAGACGGCAGGCGACCGGACGGCAGGCGATGAGGCGGCGTGGGACGAGCAGCGGCTTCGGCTGTACCGCCACGGCCGCGACCATCTGCTGGCGCACGGCTACGAGCAGGTGTCGATGCGGATGTTCCGCCGCGCGGACGCCCCGGCCACCGGCGGCGGGGACTACGCCTGCCAGACCGACGGCATGGTGGGTCTGGGCTGCGGGGCCCGCTCGTACACCTCCGCGCTGCACTACTCCTTCGACTACGCCGTCGACATGCACCGCATCCGCGGCATCATCGACGCCTACACCGCGCGCACCGCGGAGGAGTTCGGTCACGCGGACTTCGGCTGGGCGATGGACGACGAGGAGGCCCGCCGCCGCCATCTGCTGCAGTCCCTGCTGCAGGCCGAGGGCCTGCCCGTCGCGGAGTACCGGGCCCGGTTCGGCACCGCTCCCGGGGAGGACTTCGCCGAGGAGCTGGAGCGCTTCGCGGAGCGGGGCTGGCTGGACGCGTCCGCGGGTCCGGACGTGCTGCGGCTGTCGCCCGAGGGCCTGGCCCACTCCGACGCGGCCGGCCCCGAGCTGTTCTCCGCCGCCGTCCACCGGCGCATGGCCGCCTACCAGCCCAGGTGAGCGCCTCCGCCATGGACCTGACGATCCTCTACCGCGGCCCGCTGGCGTCGTGCGACTACGACTGCCCGTACTGCCCCTTCGCCAAGCGCCGTGACAGCCGGGCCCAGCTGACCGCCGACCGTGCCGCGCTGGAGCGTTTCGCCGACTGGGCTGCCGGGCGGACCGACGAGCGGCTCTCGCTGCTGTTCACCCCGTGGGGCGAGGGGCTGGTGCGCTCCTGGTACCGGCGCGCCCTGGTGGAGCTCAGCCGGCTCCCGCACATCCGCCGCGTGGCGATCCAGACCAACCTGAGCTGCCGCACGCAGTGGCTGGACGAGGCCGACCCGGACACGCTCGCCCTGTGGTGCACCTTCCACCCCGGTCAGACGCCCTACGACCGCTTCCTGGCCAAGTGCCGCGACCTGGCGGAGCGCGGGATCCGGCACAGCGTGGGAATCGTCGGTCTGCCCGAGCACCTGGAACAGGCCCGCAGACTGCGGGCAGAGCTCCCGGACCACGTCTACCTGTGGGTCAACGCCGCCGAGGGCCACACCTACACCGACGCCGAGGCGGCACGGTGGACCGCGCTGGACCCGCTCTTCCCGTACAGCCGGCATCCGCACCGCAGCGCCGGCCTGCCGTGCCGCACGGGCGAGTCGGTCATATCGGTGGACGGCGAGGGCACGGTGCGCCGCTGCCACTTCGTCCGCGAGGAACTGGGCAACCTCTACGACGGCTCCTACCGCGCGGCGCTGCGTCCGAGGGCGTGCCCGCTGGCCGTCTGCGACTGCCACATCGGCTACGTCCACCTGGAGACGCTGCCGCTGTACGACGTGTTCGCGGGCGGGGTCCTGGAGCGGATCCCCGCCGCGCCGCCGTCCGGGCGGACACCGTTGCGGCTGCTGTCACCGACGTCCCCGTAGCGGGCGGCCCGCTCGGGCCCGCCCCGCGCGGTCGCGTCAGCCCTTGCGGCCGACGCCTCCCCAGAAGGCGATGCGGACGTGCTCGCCCTCCTGCGGGAGCGGGCCGTCCGGACGCCACCGCGGCACCTGCACCAGGCCGGGCTCGACCAGGGAGAACCCTTCGAAGAAGGGCTCGATCTCCGGCTTGCTGCGCAGGGTCAGGGTGGAGGTGGCGTTCTTGTAGGCCTCACCGGCGTCGGCGTCGACGTCCTGGTGGAAGTCGGTCGTGCCGTGGCTGAGGATCAGCAGGCTGCCGGCCGCGAGGTTCTTGGTCAGGGTGCGCACGATCCCGGCCGGGTCCTCGTCGTCGCGGACGAAGTGCATGAGCGCGACCAGCATCAGGGCGACGGGCTCGTCGAAGTCGATCAGTTCCCGGATGGTGGCGTGCTCCAGCACGCTCTCGGGCTCGCGGACGTCGCCGAGGAAGAACCCGGCGTTGCCGGTGTTGGTGAGCCGCGCGCCGGCGTGGGCGGCGACGATGGGGTCGTTGTCGACGTAGGCGACCCTGGCCTCGGGGACGACGGAGCGGGCGACCTCGTGGGTGTTGGGCGAGGTGGGGATGCCGGTGCCGACGTCGACGAACTGCCGGATGCCCTGGCCCGCCGCGTAGCGCACCGCGCGCTGCATGAAGTCCCGGTTGGCGCGCGCGCTGGGGCGCGCGTCGGGGGTCATGCGGATCACCATCTCGGCCGCCTCGCGGTCGGCCTCGTAGTTGTCCTTGCCGCCGAGGTAGTAGTCGTACATCCGGGCCGGATGCGGCCGGCTGGTGTCGATCTCCTCCGCGGGGAAGCCCTTGTCGGTCAACGCCCTGCTCCGTTCGGATTCCGGTGGCCCTTGCGGGTCGAGGTCGGTGCGGTCGGTGGTGCTCCGGTCCGTCCCGCCGCTCACTGCAGCAGGAAGTCGGCCTGGCCGGCCTTGGCGCCCTGGATGAACGACGTCATCTCGTTGCCGGTGTAGATCAGGCAGGGCCCGTCGGGGTCCGCTGACTGCCGTAACGCCACCCGGCCGTCGTCCATTCTGAGGGCTTCGACGCACGAGCCGCCGTTGCCCCCGCTCCACGGCTTGCGCCAGCCCTCGCGGGCGAGTTCCCGGGCGGGCATGCCGTTGTGGATCCGCTCCATGGTCATGTCTCCTTGTGGATGCCACCGAGGATCCGCTCGGTGCTCTGGGTCGGTGCGGCTTGTGCGCACATCCGGTCCAGGGCCTCCAGGAAGGTCGAGACGTCGTCGCGGTCGTCGAAGTAGACGGCCCCGACCAGGTTTTCGGAGTAGACGACGTCCGGGAGGTCGTGCGTCTGGAACCGGAAGATGTGGAACGGGCCGTACATGGCGGGGTGCGGTCCGGCCGTGAACGGCATGATCTGCAGTCGCACGTTGGGCAGCGCGCAGGAGTCGATCAGCCTGGCGATCTGGGCGCGCATGACCGCCGGGCGGCCGATGGGTCTTCGCAGGACGGTCTCGTCCATGACGATCCAGACCAGCGGCGCGTCCGCCCGGGTGAGCAGCGCCTGACGCTCCATGCGCAGCGCGACCCCCCGTTCGACCTCCGCCTCGCCGGCGCGCGGGTTCCCCGCCCGCAGCACCTCGCGCGCGTACTCCTCGGTCTGCAGCAGTCCGGGGACGTAGTGCGGCTCGTAGGCGCGGATGACGCCGGCCTCGCCCTCCAGGCTCACGAAGGCGCTGAACCAGTCGGGCAGGACGTCGCGGTAACGGTGCCACCAGCCCGGCTGGTTGGCCTCCCGGGCCAGCGCGAGGAACTCCTCGAGCTCCACCGGATCGGTGACCCCGTAGGTGCGCAGGAGCTTCTCGACGTAGGGGATCTTCAGGCCGACCTCGGCCTTCTCCATGCGGCGGATCGTGGCGTGGGTGACGTCCAGCGCCCGGCCGGCGTCCTCGAAGGAGAGCCCGGCCTTCTCGCGCAGGTCCTGGAGCCGTTTGCCGAGCACCACCCGGAGGACGGTGGGAGCACCGGCCGACCGTGCGTCCGTCACGACCAACTTCCCCAACTCCCCTCTGCTGCAAGCAGTGTGTCATGCCGTCATCGAAAACCGACAGTGCGCACCGGCCGTTCTGTAAATTACAGATCGCATCTTGCCAACGGTTCGAACGGGACCCCATAGTTGGTGACGTGGCCTCCTCACCAGACGCTCTGCGGTTAGAGCGCCGTGGCACCCTCGACGCCCGTCGCTGCCAGGACCTGTTCCGTTTGCCCGCCCACGGGTCCTCGGTCGCCGACGCACGCCATCGCGTGCGGGCACGGCTGCGGGAGTGGGAGGCGGACGAGGGACTGCGCGACGACGCCGAGATGATCGTTTCCGAGCTCTTCACCAACGCCGTGATGCACACCGGCAGCGAGTTCATCACCTGCGGGATGCGCTACGACGGCGCCCGGCTGCGGCTCGAAGTCAGCGACCAGGGGCGCGCGCCGACTGCGCCCCGGCCGCGGGCGGCGGGCGTGGACGAGGAGGGCGGCCGCGGCCTGCTGCTGGTGGGCGCGCTCTCGCAGGCATGGGGCGTCCGGCCCACCGACGACGGCGGCGGCCGTGTCGTGTGGGCCGAACTCGCCCCCGGGGCGCAGCCCTTCTGACGTCGTCCTCCGAGGGGACGTCCCAGCGCCCGCCGTCCGCCGGCTACAGCGGCAGCAGGTCCGGGCGCTTGGGCTCCACGTTGTCGCCGGAGGACTCCCCGCGCAGCCGCCGGCCGATCCAGGGCACGAGGTACTCGCGCGCCCACTGGATGTTGTCCCGCCGGATGTCGGCGGGCGCACGGAACGGCTCCGGCGGCCACGCCTGGTCGGGGTCGGCGGGCACCTCGAGGCCCAGCACCTGCGCGGCGCGCAGCGCGACCCTGGTGTGCCCCTCGGCCGACAGGTGGAGGCGGTCGGCGTCCCAGGCCCTGCGGTCCTGGACCGAACGGAGCGACCACAGGTCCAGCACCGGGGAGTCGTACCGGTCGGCAATGGCGCGCACATGCGCGGTGTACGTGGCGATCTTCCCGCGCAGATGGCGCAGCACCGGCACCCCGCGGGTGTCGAAGCCCGTGCACAGCACGACGGTCCCGACCGACGCGGTGAGGCGGGCGACCGCCGCCTCGTACCGCTCCGCCACGTCGTCGGGGTCGCTGCCGGGACGGAGGATGTCGTTGCCGCCCGCGCAGAAGGTCACGAGGTCGGGCGCGAGCTCCACGGCCCGCGGCACCTGCTCCTCGACGATCTGGTCGAGGAGGCGGCCGCGCACCGCGAGATTGGCGTACCGGAAGTCGTGCTCGGGGCGGCGGTCGGAGAGGAGGACCGCCAGCCGGTCGGCCCAGCCGATGAACGTCCCGTCGGGAGCCGGGTCGCCTACACCCTCCGTGAAGCTGTCCCCCACGGCTGTGTACGACCCGATGGCGTCACTGTTGTTTCTTTTCGAATCGTCTGGCACGTCAGCACATACTTCACCTCCTCAAGTGACTTACGCCACCGTAACCAGGGGTTGACGGGGGGTGATCTATCCCACCCGGCCGGATCCGCCGGAAACGGAATAAGACGGCGCCCCGCCCGGACCGCGACGGCCCGCCTCCGCGATCACATACCGCCCGGTACGGACGACCCGGGGGTGCCGTAAGGTCGGGAGTGGTCCGGCCGCCGGTGACCCGCACCGCCCGGCCCCTGAGTGAAGGAGCCCCGGTGCCCGAGCAGACGCCGCAGACCGCCCCGTCGGAACCCGAGCTGACCGGGGTCCGCAACTTCCGTGACGTGGGCGGCCTCCCGACGACCGACGGCCGCCGGGTGCGGTACGGGCGGCTCTTCCGCAGCGGCCACCTGGCGCACGCCACCGCCGAGGACGCCGGCTTCCTCTCCTCCCTCGGGCTGCACACGGTCTTCGACTTCCGCAACGCCTCCGACATGAAGCTGGAGGGCCCGGACGTCGAGCTGCCCGGCGTGCGCAACGTGAACATGCCGCTGAGCGACCCCGCCCAGGGCGCCGAGTTCTGGACCACGGTCCGCGACGGCGACGTCGCGGCGCTGCGCGAGATCCTCGGCGAGGGCCGCGCCGCCGCGCGCATGGTGGAGGCGTACCGCCGCATCGTGCTGGACCGCACCGCCGAGCACGCCCGCATGCTGGAGTTGCTCGCCGAGGACGAGTCGGTGCCGGCGCTGCTGCACTGCGCCGCGGGCAAGGACCGGGCCGGCACCTCGATCGCCGTCATCCTGCTCGCCCTCGGGGTCGAGCGCGACGCGATCGTGGAGGACTACCTCAAGAGCAACGAGGCCCACCGCCGTTACCGCATCCGGCGCGGTGACGGCGCGGAGCCGGCGAGCACCCCCGAGGTCATGGAACTGCTCGGCCCGCTCTTCGACGCGCGCAAGGAGTACCTGGAGACCGCTTTCGACACCATCGAGGAGCACTGGGGCTCGGTGGACCGCTACCTGGAGGAGGGGCTCGGCCTCACGCCCGGGCGCCGCGAGCGGCTGCGCACGCTCTTCCTGGACGGTGCGGGGCCGGCCTGACCGGGTCCGCCGGGGCCGCCCTACTTGGCCCCGGCCAGGTGGAAGATCAGGAAGAAGAACGCGGCGAAGAAGTGGACCCCCACCAGGTAGATGAAGGTGCGCACCTTGAAGCCCATGGGGGCCTTGCCCCCGGAGTTGCCGGACACGGTCAGTCCTCTCGTCATGCGCCGTGGGGGCGCGGGGAACGGCCGTCGCCCAGGCACAGCTCTACGACGGAACTCCGCAGCAGCGTGTGGACGAACAGCAGATCGACACCGTTCGGCGAGGCCGCCGCGATGCGGTGCGGGGTGAGCGAGTCGAAGTGGGCACTGTCGCTGGGTACCAGCCGGTGCACGGCGTCCCCGAGGGTGAGCCGCAGCTCGCCCTTCAGGACGTACAGCCACTCCTCGCCGGAGTGGACGCGGACCAGCCCCTCCTGCGGGCCGGAAGGCACGTGCAGCCGCAGTGCCTGCATGGCCCGCCCGGGGTTCCCGGCCGGCCAGTACGTCCAGCCGCCGGCCTCCGCGGGCGGCACGGTACCGCCTCGGACGACGGGTTCCCGTTCCGGCGAGGTCTCGCCGAGCAGGTCGGACACCGTGGTGCCGTAGGTGCGCGCGAGCGCCAGGAGCATCGGCAGCGAGGGCTGCCGCTGCCCGGTCTCCAGCCGGGACAGGTGCGCGGGCGAGAGCCCGGCCCGGGCGGCGGCCGCCTCCAGGGTCAGCCCGCCCCTGCGGCGCAGCGCGCGCAGCTGGGGGGCGACGTCCGGCAGGGGCGCCTCGTCCGCGGGTGGTGAGGTCATACCTCAGGTATAGACATGGTTCGCCCCTGAGGCAAAAAGTTTGCCTCAGGGGCAAAGATCCACGGGCCGGGCGACGGCACCGGTCAGCGGCCTGCGACCGCCTGCTTCACCAGTGTCCGCCCGAACTCCCACATCAGGCCACCGCCGCCGTGTGCGTCGTCCATCACGGCGGTGAAGGCGTCCACGAATCGGTCCACCTCGCGCTCCCCGATGACCAGTGGAGGGATCAGCTTGATCACCTCCAGGTGGTCCCCGGAGACCTGGGTGAGGATACGGTGCCGCTGCAGCAGCGGCACGACCACCATCTGCGCGAACAGGCCCTTGCGGGCCGCCTGCAGCATCGTCCAGCGGCTGCGCAGTCCCAGCGACTTCGGCCGGCCGAACTCGATGCCGATCATCAGGCCCCGGCCGCGGACCTCGTGCAGCAGCTCGTAGCGGTCGACGAGGGCGGCTAGGCGGTCGCGGAGCAGGTCCCCGGTGACCCGGGCGTTGTCGACGACCTTCTCGTCCTCCATCACCGCGAGGGTGGCCAGCCCCGCGGCCATGGCCTGGGCGTTGGAGCCGAAGCTCGCGGAATGCACCAGCACCCGGTCCATGGACGAGTAGACCTTCTTGAAGATCCAGTCCTTGCCGAGGGTGGCGCCCACCGGCACGTAGCCGCCCGACAGGGCCTTGGCCACGCAGACCAGGTCCGGTTCGACGCCCTCCTCGTGCTGGTAGGCGAAGAAGTCGCCGGTGCGGCCGAGGCCGGTCTGCACCTCGTCGGCGATGAGCAGCGCCTTGTGCCGGTGCAGCAGTTCCTGCGCCGCCCGCAGGTAGCCGGGCGGCGCGGCGTGCACGCCCTTGCCCTGGATCGGCTCGACGATCAGCGCGGCCACGTCGCCCTTGGCCAGCTCCCGCTCCAGGGCCGCCAGGTCGCCCAGGGGCACGGCGGTGTCGGGGAGCAGCGGGTCGAAGCCCTCCCGGAAGCCGCCCTCGCCGTTGACGGACAGCGAGCCGGTGGTCAGCCCGTGGAACGCGTGGTCGCAGTAGAGCACGCGGGGCCTGCCGGTGGCGTAACGGGCGAACTTCAGCGCCGTCTCGACCGCCTCGGTGCCGCTGTTGCCGAAGAACACCCGGTCCAGGCCCGGCGCGTACGACAGCAGCTTCTCCGCGAGCAGCCCGGGCAGCGGCTGGCAGTCGAAGCGGGTGAGGTCCGCCAACCCGGCGTCCAGGACGTCGTGCAGCGCCTTGCGGACCACGGGGTGGTGGCGGCCCAGGCCCATCACCCCGAAGCCGGCGAGCATGTCGAGGTGGTCCCGGCCCTCGTCGTCCCAGAAGTACGCGCCCTCGGCCCGCTCGTAGACCTTGTCGAAGCCGATGGTGTGCAGCATGCGCGGCAACTGGTGGTTGAGGTACCTGGCGTGCAGGTCGTAGCGCTCGGCTCCGCGCTCGGCCAGCAGGGTCGCCAGGTCGAACCCCTTGGGCTCAGGATCGGGCGGTGTCATCGCTCGCGTGCCTCTTCTCGTTCGGGTGCTGCTCGTCCGCCGCGAGACGGGCCAGGGTGGCCCCGATCCGGCCGGCGATCTCGGCGGGGGTGAGCCCGATGTCGGCCAGCAGCTCGCCGCGCTTGGCGTGCGCGAGGAACTGCTGCGGGATGCCGAAGTCGCGGACGGGCACATCGGTCTCCGCGTCCCGCAGGGCCTGCGCGACGGCCGAACCGACGCCCCCGGCACGGCCGTTGTCCTCGATCACGGCGACCATGCGGTGCCGGGCGGCGAGCGCGGGCAGCTCCGCGTCGAGCGGCTTGACCCAGCGGGGGTCGACGACCGTGACGCCGACTCCGCGCTCGCGCAGCAGGGCGGCCGCGGCCAGCGAGACCGAGCCGAGGGCGCCGACGGAGACCATCAGCACGTCCGGCCGGTCGCCGCGGTGCAGCACGTCCATGCCGCCGACCCGGTCGATGGCCGGCAGGGCCTCGCCGACGGTCTCCTTGGGGAAGCGGACCACGGTGGGCGCGTCGTCGACGTCGATCGCCTCGCGGAGCTGGGCGCGCAGTTGGTCGGCGTCGCGCGGCGCGGCGATCCGCAGGCCCGGGACGACCTGGAGGATCGACATGTCCCACATGCCGTTGTGCGAAGCGCCGTCGTCGCCGGTGACGCCGGCCCGGTCCAGGACGAAGGTCACACCGCACTTGTGCAGCGCGACGTCCATCAGCACCTGGTCGAAGGCTCGGTTGAGGAAGGTCGCGTAGACGGCGACCACGGGGTGCAGGCCGCCGGTCGCCAGGCCCGCCGCCGACACGGCGGCGTGCTGCTCGGCGATCCCGACGTCGTACACGCGGCGCGGGAAGGCCTTGGCGAACTTCTCCAGCCCGACCGGCTGCAGCATGGCCGCCGTGATCGCCACGACCTCCGGGCGCTCGGCGCCGATCCGGACCATCTCGTTGCCGAAGACCGAGGTCCACTTCGGACCGCTCGACGGGGTGAGCGGTTCGCAGGTGAGCGGGTCCATGGCGCCCACCGCGTGGAAGCGGTCCGCCTCGTCGCGCTCGGCGAAGGCGTAGCCGCGGCCCTTCTCGGTGAGGCAGTGGACGAGGACGGGCCCGTGGAAGCGCCGGGCCCGGCGCAGCGCCGACTCGACCGCGGCGACGTCGTGGCCGTCGATCGGGCCGAGGTACTTCAGGCCCAGGTCCTCGAACATGCCCTGCGGGGCGAAGGCGTCCTTGAAGCCCTTCTTGGCGCCGTGCAGCGACTCGTACAGCGGCTTGCCGACGACGGGCGTCTGCTGGAGCACCTGCTTGCCCCAGGCCAGGAAGCGCTCGTAGCCGTCGGTGGTGCGCAGGGTTGCCAGGTGGTTGGCGAGGCCGCCGATGGTGGGGGCGTAGGAGCGCTCGTTGTCGTTGACGACGATGATCAGCGGGCGGTCCTTGGCGGCGGCGATGTTGTTCAGCGCCTCCCAGGCCATGCCGCCCGTGAGCGCGCCGTCGCCGATGACGGCGACGACGTGGTCCTGCCGGCCGAGCACCTGGTTGGCCTTGGCCAGGCCGTCGGCCCAGCCCAGTACCGTGGAGGCGTGGCTGTTCTCGATGACGTCGTGCTCGGACTCGGCGCGCGAGGGGTAGCCGGACAGGCCGCCCTTGCCGCGCAGTTTGGAGAAGTCCTGACGGCCGGTCAGGATCTTGTGGACGTAGGACTGGTGGCCCGTGTCCCACAGGATGCGGTCGGCCGGCGAGTCGAAGACCCGGTGCAGGGCGACCGTCAGCTCGACCACGCCCAGATTGGGTCCCAGGTGCCCCCCGGTCCTGGCCACCGCTTGGACCAGGAATTCACGGATCTCCACTGCGAGTTCGCCCAGCCGCTCCGGCGGAAGGGCCTTCAGGTCGCGCGGACCACGGATGTTCTCGAGCAGCGACACTTTCCCACCTCGCTCCCCTGCCGGGGATTGTTTCGCTTTAGCTCACACTGATCTGGGGCTCTCCTGACGGAACTCCGTCGGCCTGCATGCGCTCGGCGAGCTTCATGGCCTCTTCGATGAGGGTCTCGACGATCTTCGACTCCGGCACGGTCTTGATGACCTCGCCCTTGACGAAGATCTGCCCC